>JBMONJ010000153.1:0-5645 GCA_049324655.1 Candidatus Omnitrophota bacterium
ATGTAATACCCCTTCTCGGTCTCGACCGGCGAAGAGAACTCACCAGTTTTCAGGCCGAAGATTACCTTCTCGATATCCGGCCTAAGTTGTCCCTTGGCGACTTTGCCCAGTGACGCCGCATAAGAATACTTTGCCGCGACCACGCTAAAATCATCTCCCTTTTTAAGCTCTTCCCAGGCCTCGCGTGATTTTGCTTTAGCCTCAGTCGCGGAATTTAAGAAAGGGATGTAAATCGAATCCACTTCGGCCAGCTGTGGCATTCTTATTTCCGGTTGATGGCCCTGATAATAAGCGGTGATTTCTGTTGGGGAGACGGAAACCTTATTGCGGACATTCTCCTCTATTGCCCGGCGCATCAGCACCTGCTCGGTGAGTTTGTTCTTGACATCGTTAATCGTCAATCCCTCGACAGCCAAGGCTGCCGCAAACTCATCAGGTGAATTAAACTTTGCCTTCATCTCCTCTATCCTTTGCGCGACCATTCCCTCGGGTACGGAAAGCCGCTGGCGTTTTGCCTCCTGCGCCACCAACCGGTCTTCAATCATCCGCTCAATAGCCTCAGGCCGATAGGCCCTCATCCCCTGCTCAAACTCGGCCTTATCTTTATATTCATCGCGGCTTTGCAAAAACATCACTGCCAAGAAAGACTCCAAATCCTTCTCGGTAATCACCTCATCATTGACTATCGCCACTATCCGGTCAACCGCAGCCGAAGCAATTACGACACCGACCCCCAAGAAACACAAAAGCAACGCCAAGATTTTTCTATCCATATAGCTTCCTCATCTTTCCCGCCAATTTGATTTTTCCCACTGACTCTTTTAACAGCCGGCAGTATAAATCAAAACCCACGGCGGCAATATAACCATGCTGCTCTTGCCCTAACAAATTTCCCGCGCCCCTTATCTGTAAATCCTCATAGGCGATTTTAAACCCGGCGCCTAACTCGCTGTACTGTTCAATGGCTTTTATCCGGCGCTGGGCATCGTGGGATAAAGGTTTGCCTTTGGGGATAAGAAAATAGGCATAGGCCTTTTGCGTGAACCTGCCCACTCGGCCGCGTAACTGATGCAAATCAGAAAGCCCAAACTGATCCGCGTTATTGACAATCAGGGTATTGGCATTGGGCACATCAATGCCTGACGCGACGATAGTGGTAGAAACTAAGATGTCAATTTCGCTCTGCAAAAACTTTAACATCACCGCTTCCAATTCAGAAGGATGCATCTGACCGTGGGCAATCGCCAGCCGCACCGTAGGAAAAAGCCTAATCAATATCCGCGCGATCTTTTCAATATCTTCCACATGGTTATGCACGAAAAAAATCTGCCCCTTACGGTCTAACTCACGATTTATGGCCTGCCGTATTAAATCTTCATCATATTGTGTTACCTGTGTGGACACCGCCAGACGGTCTTCCGGCGGGGTATTGATAACCGATAAATCGCGGCAGCCCATCATTGACATATACAGGGTGCGCGGAATAGGAGTAGCCGTAAGCGTAAGCACATCCACTAAAAGCCTTAGGCCCTTAAGCCTTTCTTTGTGTTTTACGCCGAAACGCTGCTCTTCGTCTATAATCACTAATCCCAAATCTTTGAATTTTATGTCCGCGGATAAAAGCCGGTGCGTGCCGATAGCGATATCCACCGTGCCGTCGGCAAGACCTTTGATTATCTTCTGCTGCTCGCCTTGGCTTTTAAAACGGCTCAACATCTCAACCTTAACCGGAAAATCCTTAAGCCGCTGCGAAAAATTATAATGATGCTGCTCAGCCAAAATAGTAGTGGGCACCAATATCGCCACCTGCTTATTGTCCATTACCGCCTTAAAGGCGGCGCGCATAGCCACTTCGGTCTTGCCATAACCCACATCGCCGCATAAAAGCCGGTCCATAGGATAATTGGCTTCCATATCTCTTTTTACTTCGGCTGTCGCCCTTAACTGATCCTGCGTTTCCTTAAAGGGAAAACTCTTTTCAAATTCTCCCTGCCATTCGCTGTCCGCGGAAAAAGTAAAACCCGTCAGGCTGTAACGCAAGGCTTGGGTCTGCAATAATTCACCCGCCAGTTTATACGCGCCCTTTCTCGCCCTTTCCTTTATCCGTAACCACTCCTTGGAGCCCAGACGAAAAAGTTTTGGCCGCTTGAATTCAAAGCCGATATACTTCTGAATTAAATGGCTGTCTTGATACGGGACAAACAAGCGGTCGCCGCCGGCATATTCTACGACGAGATGTTTTTTTACCTCCTCCCTGACCTTGGCATTTTCTTCGCCCAAGAATCTGCCAATGCCGTAGCGATTATGCACCACATAATCGCCCTTTTCTAACTCTAAAAAATTACTTAAGGGAAATTCTTCGTTAAATTCTAAAAATGCCTTGGCCGCGGGTTTCTTATTGGGAAGGATAATAACTATCTGGTGCTGCCAGATATTCTTACCGCTCGTTAAGTCAAAACTATATATCGAACGCACCTGGTCTAAGTCCAGTTCAAGGCGTACCGGATATTCAAACCCGGCGGGGAACACATCAACTACTGCGCCACGCACGGCAAAATCCCTTTCCTCTACCACTGTCTTTTGACGATGGTATCCAAAGTCGCAAAGAATTGCCGCAAGCCCGTCGAGGTCAATCTTTAAGCCGGAATAGAGCTTTAGAGAGCGGAACATTACCGGTGCCGTTGCCAGGCCAAAACCAAGGGCGAGGCAATAAAAATCGTGGAATATACGCCGCTGATAAAACCTACCAAAAGGCAAAAGGAAAGGCCGTTTAGAATCTCGCCGCCGAAGAGAAACAACGAAAGAACCACCAAAAGTGTAACTAAAGAAGTCAGGATGGTGCGGGAAAGCGTCTGGTTAACGCTTAAGTTGATAATTTCTTTAAGCGTCAGCTTGCGGGCGTTGCGGGTTACTTCTCTGACGCGATCGTAAATAACTATCGTGTCATTGATGGAATATCCGGCAATGGTCAAAAGCGCGGTGACGATTAATAAATCTATTTGCCTGCCGGATAAGACCACCAGTCCCGCCGCTACCGCCACATCATGCAAAAGCGCCACAACTCCGGCAAAGGCAAAATCAAAATGCTTAAAGCGCAAACCCACATAAACCAGAATGCCGCCCAAGGCAAAGACAATGGCCATTATCGCCCGCTTGCGCAACTGCTGGCCCACGACCGGGCCGACATTCTCTACTCTCAAAATATCGAATTTATTATCCGCGAGCTTTTCGGTAAAGGCCTTTTCCACCTCGGTGGCAGTGTCGCTGGCAGTGCGCACAATTACCACCTCGGGATTATCCTTAAACTGCTGTATCGAGGCGTCGGCCAAGTTGGAACTCTTAAGTGCGCCGCGCAGCGCTTCCAAGGAAACCGGCTTGGAGAATTTATATTCCTGCAATTGCCCTCCGGCAAAGTCCACGCCATAGGCCGCCGGTCCTTTTTTAATCCAAGTAAACATACCAACGATAATTACCGCCAGAGAAATCGCGTAAAAGATTTTCCGCTTGGCGATAAAATCAATCTTGGTCTCTTTGATAAGGCTTAACATCGGCAGGGATTTGATTATCCGTCGGGAAACCAATAATTCCAAAATGGCGCGGGTAACCACGATGGCCGTAAACATACTTATCAAAAGACCGATAACCAAGGTAACGGCAAAGCCGCGGATTGGCCCGGTGCCAAACTGAAATAGGAAAAATGCGGCAATCAGGGTAGTTACATTAGCGTCAAAAATCGCGCTAAAGGCCTTGTGATAACCATTATGAATAGAGGCAATCAGAGTCCGTCCGACTTTAAACTCTTCCCTTATCCTTTCGTTAATGAGGACATTGGCGTCCACGGCCATACCTAAGGTGAGGATAATACCGGCAATGCCCGGCAAGGTCAGGGTTACTTGCTGGCCGGGCAGAATGACTTTTAAAAGACCTAAGGCTCCGACGATGTATAAAAGATTCAAGACCAAGGCCACATCAGCAATTAAGCCAGAGGTAAGATAATAAATTCCCATAAACAACAAAACCAGCGCGAGCCCGACCAGGCTGGCTTTAATTCCGGCCTTGATAGAATCCTGTCCTAACAACGGCCCAATAGTGCGCTCTTCTTCAACGCGCATTGGCGCTGGCAAAGCGCCCACGCGCAGGATAATCGCTAAGTCTGAGGCCTCTTCGTAAGTGAAACGGCCGCTAATCTGCGCCTCGCCGGAAGGAATCGCTTCGCGGATTACCGGAGCGGAATTCACATTTCCGTCGAGCACAATGGCCAGCCGGCGGCCCACATTCTGGGCAGTAAGTTTGGCAAAATCCCGCGCGCCTTGACTGTTGAATTTTAGGCTCACATAAGGCGCGCCAAAACCCGAGCGGTCAAATTGTACCATCGCATCGCTGATATTCTGGCCGGTCATTTGCACCTGTTTTTCCAGCAATAAGGGCTTGCCTTCTTTATCATTTTTTAATTCATAACCTTCAGGGACGTTTCCCTCCAAGGCCAATTTTAATTTTTCCGGTTCTTCGTTTACTAACTTAAATTCCAACAACGCGGTCTTGCCGATAATCTCCAGCGCCCGCTTGCGATCGGTAATACCCGGAAGCTGCACCACGATTTCTTCCAAGCCCTGACGCTGAATACCCACTTCACCCACGCCGAATTGATCAATACGATTGCGAACTACCTCCAGCGCCCTTTCCACCGCGTCCTTTTTGGCGTCTGCGGAGAGCGAACGCGTATCCACGCGCAAAACCAGATGCATACCGCCTTTTAAATCAAGACCCAAGTCTATCCTTTTTCCCAAAGGAAAAGCAAAATAGACGGAAAGGGCTGTAAGCCCGAGTATCAAAAAAACTTTCCATCGAAGTGGTTTAGTCATTCTATACCTCTAATTGTAAAAAACACGGGCAGTGAGGGTGAGTCGTGGGTTTTGCGTCGAGTTGTGAGTTTTGAGGGTGGGGATTATTTTAAAACCCACCCCCACTACCCACCGCCCGACCCAATACTCACAACTCATCCCAATCCCCAGCAGTTTTAAGCAGATTTCCTCACCGATACAATATAATCCTTCTCCACCTCAACACGCGTGTTGTCGTCTATACGCAGAATCACCGTCGTATCCTTGACATTGACCACTGTGGCGTGGATGCCTCCGGCGGTGATTACTTCGTCGTTCTTCTTAAGATTCTTAATTAGGTTCTTGTGCTCGGTTTGACGATCCTTCTGGGGCTTGATCAAAAGAAAATAAAAAACCATAAAGATCAGCACCAATGGAATGATATGCAATAAGGGATTTACCTGAGGTTGATTCATTGGCCTTTGCTCCTTTTGATTAAGGAACTTACCGTCTCGGACAGACGCGCCCCTTTATTGAGCCAGAAATCCAGCCGTTCTTGGTTGATAGTCAGATTGGCGGTTTTCTTGGCCGGATCATAACTGCCTAATTCCTCCAGGAATTTCCCGTCGCGGCTGGCAGTCTTTTGAATGGCGACCACCTTGAAATTATACCTTTTGTTGGCTGACTTACCCACTTTGCGCATGCGGATCATTACCTCCATTGATTTTCCTCCCTTAGTTATGATATTGAAAAGCGTTTTAACACTAATTGCCGCTACTTTAGAACACTCCTGCCTGCCGGCAGACAGGAATTACCGCGAATCTA
>JBMONJ010000154.1:0-5454 GCA_049324655.1 Candidatus Omnitrophota bacterium
AAGTTTTCAATTGGGACCCGCGTAAAGGGTAAAGTGGTCAACATTATGCCTTACGGCATTTTCGTGGAGTTAGATAAGGGCATCGAAGGACTGGTGCATGCCTCTGAGTTGTCGTGGCAGAAGAAAATGGTTAATCCCCAGGAGATGTTCGCCATCGGCGATATGGTTGAGGTGCAGATTCTAAATGTAGACAAAGAGTCCAAGCGTATTTCTTTGAGTGTGAAACAGCTGGAGGCCAATCCTTGGCTGGAGGCAGAGTCAAAGTTTGCCGTAGGCACGAAGGTCACCGGAAAGGTGCGCGGTTTTACCGATTACGGCACCTTTGTGGAGTTGGATAATAACCTCGAGGGGATGATCCATATCTCCGATATGCACTGGACCAAAAAAGTAGGTCACCCGCAGGACATATTAAGGAAGGGACAGAAGATTGAGGTGCAGGTGCTATCCGTTGACGGGGCAAACCGCAAGATAGCGCTGGGATTAAAGCAGCTCACTTTTAATCCTTGGCCGGAGTTCGCCCGGCGTTATCCCGTCGGCAGCGAGGTGCAGACCGAGGTGGTGGAGGTTTCCAGTTTCGGGGTCTTCGTGAAAATAGAAGAGGACCTCGAGGGGCTGGTCTATTCTTCGGAAATTGATAAAGAAAAAATGGCCTCGCTTAAAAAAGGTGACCGGCTTTCCTGCAAGATCGTCAAGGTCGATGTTGAGCAGATGAAGATTGGATTAAGTGCCAGATGATAATTGAGGCCAGTGAACAATTGAAGATGCTTACCCGCGGGGTGGCCGAGATAATCGGGCTTGAGGAGCTTAAGGCCAGACTTGAACACCACCGCAGGAGCCGCAAGCCGCTGCGGATAAAAGCGGGCTTTGATCCTACTGCTGCGGATATCCATTTAGGCCATGTGGTCTTGTTGAATAAGTTACGGCAATTCCAGGACCTTGGCCATGTGGTCTATTTTCTGATTGGAGATTTTACCGCGCAAATCGGAGACCCTACCGGGCAGAAAAAGATGCGACCACCGCTTAGCCAACAACAGATTAAAAAGAACGCCTTAACTTATACGGCGCAGGTCTTTAAAATCCTCGACCGTAAGCGCACCCGGGTGGTTTTTAACAGCTGCTGGTTTAACCGGATGAGTGCGCAGAAAATCCTTGAGCTTTCGGCGTTCAGCACTGTGGCGCAAATTCTCGCTCGCGCCGATTTCAGGGAGCGGTTTGAACAACAGAATGAAATCAGCATCCTTGAATTTATTTACCCCCTTTTGCAGGCCTATGATTCTGTATATCTAAAGGCGGATGTGGAGTTGGGGGGCACTGACCAGAAGTTTAATCTGCTGATGGGCAGGCAGTTGCAGGAGAGTTTCAAACAGCCACCGCAGGTGGTGATGATGACTCCGCTTTTGGAGGGCACCGACGGAGTTCAGAAGATGAGTAAGTCGCTTAAGAATTACATCGGCATAGCCGAGTCTCCGAGAGAAATCTTCGGAAAGGTTATGTCTATACCCGACGCGCTTATGTTGAAGTATTACGAGGTGCTGACTGATGAAGATCTAGAAAAACTCAAAGCGACGCATCCCCGCGACGCCAAATTGCGTCTGGCTTACCTGTTGGTCGAACGTCTGTATAATTCGCGACTCGCCCAACGGGAAAAAGAAGGGTTTATAAAGGTATTTAGCAAAAAGGAAGTCCCCGCGGACATCCCGGTCTACGCCGGTTGCGGTGATGAAAGGTTAAGCGAAATACTCTTGCGCCACAAACTGGTAAGTTCGGGCAACGAATTCCGCCGACTGCTTAAAGAAGGCGCAATTACCTTAAACGGAGAGCGGCTTATCGGTGACGACTCCCAGCTTATGCCGGGAATTTTAAAGGTCGGCAAGCGCCGCTTTCTGAGAATCGTTGCCACAAAGGACCCGCAATAAAATCCCACCTAAAATAATAAAATTATTTCTTGACAAAATAACCTAATCTGATTATACTTAAGCATTTCCAAAATTCCCCTATAGCTAAGAAAACCAAGGACAAGTCTAAAATAATCGGTCAGCCCGTCGCTGGAGTAGCTCAGTTGGTAGAGCACGTCCTTGGTAAGGACGGGGTCACGGGTTCAATTCCCGTCTCCAGCTTTCCAAAAAGCTGGTGAGGGAGAATTTTTGTTTTTTTTAGTTTTATTATATTATGCGCGAGATAATTGAGTTTGAATGCACGGTTTGTAAGCGGAGAAATTACACCTCTACCAAGAACAAAAAGGCCAATCCGGCGAAATTGGAACTGAAGAAATACTGCCGGTTTTGTCGCAAACACACGGCGCATAAGGAGCTCAAGTAGGGCGGGGTTATCCGTTTTTCGATTCGAGAGATTAGGGGTGTCGGTTAACGGGTAAACCACTGGTCTCCAAAACCAGGACTGGGGGTTCGAGCCCCTCCACCCCTGCATAGTTTCAAGCAAGCAGCGGATTCACTTACACTTAAGGAGATTAGGTGTTCGAATTCTTAATTACCAACTTCTGGAAAATAATCTTAACGGTTTCCGGTGTAGCGCTTTCGCTTTTTATTTTCAAGAATTTTCACCGGATTCGTCGGTTTATTGGCGAGGTGGTTGTAGAGTTAGGGAAGGTTTCCTGGGCGACGCGAGAGGAATTATTTACCGCCACCTGGGTAGTCATAATTTCCACCGCGATGCTGGCAGCTTATATCTTTGTGATTGACTCGGCTCTTTCCAAAATATTGAGTTTGACTATCCGATGATGAAGTGGTATGTAGTGCATACGCAGACCGGAGCGGAAGAAAAGGTCAAGCAAGCCCTTGAGACCAGAGTCGCCACTGCCGCACTTAAAGAGGTCATCCCCGAGATAGTAATACCTACGGAGCAAGTTTCGGAAGTCCGCAGCGGTAAGAAAAAAATCCTGCGCCGTAAATTTTTCCCCGGCTATCTCCTGATAAAGATGGAGATGTCCAAGGATAGCTGGTATCTGGTAAAGACCACGCCCGGAATAACTGGCTTTATCGGATTAGGCAATAAGCCTTCGGCCTTGTCTGATGCGGAAGTAGAAAACATTTTAAGGCGTACCCAAGAGACGCAGGCCAAACCCAGCCCAAAGATAGTATTTGAAAAGGGCGAAGCGGTGAGAGTGACCGAAGGTCCCTTTGCCAACTTTAACGGCACTATTGAAGAAGTGCATCCAGAAAGAGGTAAGCTTAAGGTCGGCGTGTCGATATTTGGCCGGGCCACGCCGGTAGAATTGGAATACTGGCAGGTAGAAAAAATTTAGTCTGGGGTTTTGAATGCCTAAGAAGTTAGTTACTCAAATAAAGCTTTATGTTCCCGCGGGACAGGCCAATCCTGCCCCCCCCGTCGGCCCGGCATTGGGCCAGCACGGTGTAAACATTATGATGTTCTGCAAGCAATTTAACGAGCAGACCAAGGGTAAAGAAGGATTGATTCTGCCGGCGGTAATCAATGTTTACGAAGACAAGACTTTTGATTTTGTCGTCAAGAGCCCGCCCAGCTCAATTCTTATAAAACGCGCGGCCAACCTGGCTAAGGCCTCGGGCGCCACGGGCAAGGAAAAGATCGGCACCATCACCGAGAAGCAGGCTGAAGAGATTGCCAAACAGAAGATGAAGGATTTAAATACCGACGATATGGCGGTGGCGCTAAAGATTATTAAAGGCACCTGCCGTAGTATGGGTATTGAAGTCTTGCCATGAGACGCTGTCAGTTGAATAAGCGCATGATTCGCAGAAGGGCACAGATTATCCCGCCCAGCATTAAAATAAATATGGCGGGATCCCGACTGAATGAATATTTGGTGGTCGGGAAAAGATGCAAGATGGGCGCAGATAGTTTTTAAGACAAAATCTGTGCTAATCTTGCAGCTTCTCGTCTGCGATCATCAGCGTTAAATATATTATGAAATATCAAAGCAAACGCATAAGAGAGATCGGCAAACGCGTTGATCGCACCAAAACCTATAGTCTAAAGGAAGCTATTGAGGTTATCAAGGGTTTGCCCAAAGTCAAATTCGACGAGGGCGTTGATTTACATTTACATCTCAATGTCGATCCCAAGCAGTCCGATCAGATTGTAAGAGGAACCGTAGTCTTGCCTCACGGCACAGGTAAGCGGGTGCGCATCGCGGTCTTCTGCAAGGGCGAACAGGAAGCCAAGGCCAGGGAATTGGGCGCCGAATATGTCGGTGGGCAAGAATTAATTGACAAGGTCGCCGGCGGGTTTTTGGATTTTGATTGCGCCATTGCCACTCCGGAGCTGATGAAGGATTTGAGTAAATTAGGCAAGGTCTTAGGTCCCCGTGGTCTGATGCCCAGCCCAAAGACCGGCACGGTTACGCAAGATATCAGCCGGGCCATTAAAGAAGTTAAGGCGGGAAAAATAGAATATAAAACCGACAAGCAGGCCGGCGTGCATGTCTGTGTAGGAAAGCTTTCTTTCGCTCCGGAGCAGATTTACGATAATGCCAGTTGCGTCTTGGAGGCGATAAAGCAGAGTAAGCCCGCCTCAGTCAAGGGCGAATTCATTAAAAGCGTTTTTATTGCCACGACTATGGGCGCAGGTTTAAGGATTATGTCATGACCAAACTAGGACAGTTATATCGCGAAGGCTTGACTCGCCAGCTTACTAAGGGCTTGGAAAAACGGGATAATATCTTTGTCTTAAAGTTCTCCGGCCTGTCCAGTCCGGCGATGAACGAGTTGCGTAAAGAATTGCGCCGGCAGGGCGCGCGGATATTAGTGGTCAGGAACTCCGTTGCCCGTCGGACGCTTAAGGATCTGGCAATGGAAGGTATGGAGCCGATGATCGAAGGGCCAGTAGGTTTTATTTACAGCGACAGTGACGCGGCGGAGGTATCCAAGACCCTGGTAAAATTTGTTAAGGCTCACGAGGTTTCCCAGCTTAAAGGTGGCCTGCTGCAGGGCGGCACTTTAAGCGTTGAAGACATTAAGCGGCTCTCTAACCTTCCCAGCCGGCAGGTCTTATTGTCAATGCTCTTAGGCGCCTTGCAGTCGCCGATGAGCGCGTTATCTTATGTCCTGGGTTATAACCTTCGTGCATTATTGTTTGCCCTGAAGCAGCTCGGGGATAAGAAAAAATCTTAATTAATAAGAAGGGAGCGGTAAAATGGCAGAGAATAAAATCGAAGAAATGGTAAAGGTAATCGAGGGTCTGACCGCCCTTGAGCTGGCCAATTTAGTCAAGACGCTGGAAGACAAATTCGGCGTGCAAGCCATGGCTCCGGTTGCAGCAGCCGGCCCGGTTGCCGCTGGCGCGGCAGCCGGCGGTGCGGCCCCAGCAGAAGAGAAAAGTACCTTCACGGTAGTCCTGACCAATGCCGGCACGAACAAGATCGCGGTTATTAAAGAGGTAAGGGCGGTAACCAGTCTGGGTTTAAAAGAGGCCAAGGATTTGGTTGATTCCTGCCCTAAGCCGGTCAAGGAGCATCTT
>JBMONJ010000155.1:0-5442 GCA_049324655.1 Candidatus Omnitrophota bacterium
GTCTTTTTCGGGGTATATCCGGCAAGGAAGGCCGCGCTTCTTGATCCTATAAAAGCGCTGCAATACGAATAGAAGGCATATGATACTTCTAAGGCTGTTTGTAGTTTTTCTGAAAGTCGGCCTGTTTACTATAGGTAGCGGTTATTCAATGCTGGTTTTATCCCAGCGGTATGTTGTTGACACTTACCACTGGATGACCTTGCAGGAATTTACCGATTTAGTCGCTATATCCGAAATTACCCCAGGCCCCATTATGATCAATTTAGCAACATTCGTCGGCACGAAGACGGCCGGGATTAAAGGAGCGATTTTTGCAACGATAGGTCTTGTTATCATTCCATTCGTTGCCCTTTATATTATCGCCCTGAATTATGCTCAATTTAAGAATTACCCTGTTATCCAAAATCTGCTCAAGGTTATCCGGCCTATGGCCATAGGATTTATTACGGTGGCGATCCTAAAATTGTTTAAAACTTCAATTACGGATTTACAGACAGCCATCGTCGCAATCGTCGTCATTCTGCTGACAGCGGTATTTAAAGTTAATCCTATTTTCACGGTAATCGGAGGAATAATTTTAGGTTTTCTTGTCAAACTCTAAGAGGTATAAAATGGCCGATTTTAAACAAATTGATGAAGCGCGGAAATTATTAGGCTTGGGCGAGGACGCCAGTTTAGAAGAGATAAAGGATGCTTTCAGGAATCTCGCCCTTAAATACCATCCTGACAGGTGCAAGGAGCCGGACAAAAAGCTCTGCGAGGAAAAATTTAAGCAGATCAGCCGCGCCAAGGATATAATTGCTAATTACTGCGCAAACTACAGGTTTTCTTTCAAAGAGCCGGATGTGAAGAAAAATACCATGGATAGAGAATTGTACGAGCACCTTAAGCGGTTTTTCGACGGCTGGTTTGGAGATTTGGGGTTATGAGCGGTATTTTCGAGCGCTATGCGCAAAAATATGACGCCTGGTACGATAAGAATAAATTTGCCTATTTATCCGAATTAGAAGCATTGAAGAAGACTCTGCCCAGGAAAGGCAAGGGGCTGGAGATCGGCGTAGGCACAGGCAGGTTTGCCGGGCCTTTGGGAATTAAAATTGGGATTGATCCTTCAAGGAGAATGCTTAAGATCGCCGAGGCCAGAGGAATAAAAGTAAAATTGGGCAGCGGAGAAAAACTGCCTTTTAAGAGAGCGTCCTTTGATTACGTTGCTATTATTATCACGCTCTGTTTCGTCAAGGATCCCTTGAAAGTGCTTAAGGAAGCAAAAAGGGTCCTTAAGAAAAGCGGTAGGCTTATTATCGGCATAATAGACAAGGACAGCTTTTTGGGGAAGTATTACCGGAGGAAGAAAAGCGTATTCTACCAGCAGGCGCATTTTTTTAACGTGAAAGAAATAACAGCTCTGTTTCGGGAGGCGGGATTCAAAAGGCTCTCTTATTTGCAGACACTGTTTTCTTTTCCGAAAGATATTGCTTCGGTTGAAAAGCCGCTCAGAGGTTTTGGCAAGGGCGGCTTTGTTATAATTAAAGGAGGGTAGACGTGAAAATAGGGATTATTATTTCAAGCAATGACGCAGAAACATGCTGGAATGCTCTTCGATACGCGAATTTCTGCCTTGGTCAGAACGACGAAGCAAGAATATTCTTCATGGGCAAAGGCGTTGAGTATCAGAAAATCAGCACCGATAAATTCAATACTGTTGAGCAGGCAGAGAAATTCTTGCAGGGCGGAGGTAAAATCTTGGCCTGCGGAACCTGCATAAAATCCCGCAATCGAGAAGGCACCGAAATGTGTCCGATTAACACTATGAAGGATATGTATGAGATCGTCAAAGAGAGCGATAAGGTTGTGACTTTTTGAAACCGGAATCGGCATAAAAGAATAGAGATAAAGCCTCCGCTGGTTTTAATAACTGGCGGAGGTTTTTTGTTTCACCACCTATCGAAACTGTTATTGACCGCTTTACTATTTTTTGATAAACTTGTTATGAACAAATGTTCATAACTAATGAGTTTATTTTATGAGACCTAAAAAGACGAGATGGGTGAAATGCTTGCCCGGCGAGAGGTGCTTTAGGCCGAAGTGTACGCCTTTGAGCAAGCTCGAAGTGGCTTATTTGAGCATAGATGAATTTGAGGCGGTGCGGCTTGCCGGTCTTGAAGAATTAAAACAAGAAGAAGCAGCTAAACTGATGAAGGTATCGCGGCCAACATTTTCCCGTATCATAACTTCCGCCCACAGAAAAATCGCCGATGCCTTGGTCAATATTAAGGCTATCAGAATTGAAGGCGGGTGTTGCAAGATAAAAGCAAAAACGAAAGGAGCAGGCCATGAAGGAGAAAAACAACGCTAAAAATGAGTCTAAAAAGAAATCCTTTTTTGCCAAGGCAATTGAAAGATTAGATAAGAGGATGCAGGAAAAGGCAAAATCGGCGTCTTGTTGTTGCGGGTCTACTGATAAGGAGAGCGGTTCATGCTGCAGTTGAGCGTTGATGGTTCGACTTCGCTCACCATCAATCCCGAGCTAAGTCGAGGGATTGATTGGTTGACGTATTCTGTTTTAAAGCTCGATCCCGCCTCTAAATTAGGATCCGGCATAAACTTTTTTATTTATGATTCCGTAAAGATTATGCTGCTTCTTTTTGCGATGATTTCAGCCATTGGATTCTTACGGAGTTTTATTTCCCAGGAGAAAGTCAGGTCTTTGGTTGCCAGCAGCAAGGGCTGGGATAATTTTTTCGCCTCATTATTCGGCGCAGTAACGCCTTTTTGTTCCTGCTCTTCGATTCCGCTTTTCATAAGTTTCTTAGATGCCGGAATTCCTTTAGGGGTAACCTTTTCTTTCCTCATCACCTCACCTTTAATTAATGAGTATTTGGTGGTGTTGATGTTTGGCTTCTTTGGATGGAAGATCACCATAGCCTATGTTGTCAGCGGCATGGCTATCGGTGTCGTCGCGGGAATGATTCTTGGCAAAATGAAGCTGGAAAAATACATTGAAAAGGACCTCGTGCCTGAAAATACGGGTGAGGCCTGCGAGATGAAATTTCCCGGGATAAGACAAAGAATCATCTTCGGCCTTAATGAGGCAAAATGCATTGTGCAAAAACTTTGGATTTGGGTATTAGTGGGCGTGGGGTTAGGCGCCCTTATCCATAATTATGTCCCGCAGGAGACGGTCGGGGCAATTGTAAATAAGACGGGCGTCTTTTCGGTGCCCATCGCCACTCTCATCGGCGTGCCTATGTATGGAAGCTGCGCAGCTATTGTGCCTATAGCGGTTGTTTTATTTCAAATGGGGTTTCCTTTAGGCACTGCCTTGGCGTTTATGATGGCGGTTGCGGCCTTGAGTTTGCCCGAGGCAATTATGCTTAGAAGGGCAATGAAGCTAAAGCTGATAGCCGTATTTTTTAGCGTAACCGCTTTAGCGATTATATTTACAGGCTATCTATTTAATCTGCTGCAAAAGTTGTTAGTTTAAGTAAAATATGTTATGCTCAAGCAAAAGGTATTATTTATTTGTGTCCATAATTCAGCCAGGTCGCAGGTGGCGGAAGCTTTCTTAAGGCAAATGGCAGGCGACAGATTTGAGGTTGAAAACGCAGGTCTTAATCCAGGTAAGATTAATCCTTTTGAAATATGCTCACCATTGATTTTTTTTCCCGTCTCGAGTAAAATATCAACAGATAAAACTGGAGGTGAATAAGATGAATAGATCAACCAAGGCAAGCCAGACCGAGAAGAATCTTTTGGCGGCGTTTGCCGGCGAGTCGCAGGCGCGCAACCGTTATACCTATTTTGCCAGCGTTGCGCGCAAAGAAGGTTATGAGCAAATCGCCAATATCTTTTTAGAGACCGCGGAAAACGAAAAAGAGCACGCCAAGGTATTTTTTAAATACCTGGAAGGAGGGGATGCGCAAATTACCGCCAGTTATCCGGCGGGAATGATTAAAGACACCCAGTCTAATCTTGAGGCGGCGGCAGCCGGAGAAAATTTAGAGTGGACCACGCTTTACGCGGATTTTGCCCAGACCGCCGGGGACGAAGGATTTCCGGAAGTGGCGCGCTCTTTTGAGCAGGTCGCCAAGGTTGAGAAATTCCACGAGGCGCGTTATCGCAGACTTATCAATAACCTTGCTAACTCGGAAATCTTCAAAAAGAAAACAGTAGTTAAGTGGCATTGCATTAACTGCGGCTATGTCTTTGAAGGCGCTCTGGCGCCGTCGGAATGTCCGGCGTGCAAACACCCGCAGGCCTTTTATGAGATCTTAGCGGAGAATTATTGAGATGAAATCCCGCACCCAATACCTATGGTTCAATACCAAAGAGCGCCGGGAAATAATCAACATCACCCCGCAGGTGGAAGAGGCGCTTAAAAAAAGCGGCATCGAAGAGGGATTATGTCTGGTAAATGCCATGCATATTACCTCCAGCGTCTTCATTAATGACGACGAGGAAGGCCTTCACATGGATTTTCTGCTTTGGCTGGAAAGACTCGCGCCCTTTGGCAAGGATAAATACCGCCATAATCTTACCGGCGAGGACAATGGCGATGCCCATTTGAAACGCACGATAATGGGCCGTGAGGTGGTGGTGGCGGTAACCGGCGGCAAATTAGATTTTGGGCCGTGGGAACAAATTTTCTACGGCGAATTCGACGGCCAGCGCAGGAAAAGGGTGCTGGTTAAGATTATCGGCGAATAAATGGCTTATGGGTTGGGACCTGCGCGAAAAGATAAAGGAAATACCGGATCAGCCCGGGGTTTACTTATTCAAGGATGCCGCAGGAAAGATAATCTACATCGGCAAGGCCAAGTCATTAAAAAAACGTCTGGCCAGTTATCTAAGTCCGGCAGTTGGGGCAAAGACCGGGCTTATGCTCTCTCGCGCCCAAGACCTTGAATTGCGCCTGACCTCGAGCGAAAGTCTGGCCTTGTTTTTGGAGGCGGGCCTTATCCGCCAATTTCACCCCAAATACAATGTCTCCCGGCGCGACGACAAGAATTTTCCGCTGGTAAAGATAACTCACGAAGAATTTCCCGCCGTGTCAGTGGTTCGCCGTCGGGAAAATGACGGCAGCCGATACTTTGGCCCTTATACCAGCGCCAAACTGTTAAGAGAGGCATTAAGAACTATCCGCCGCAGCTTTCCCTTCCGCGTTCACCAGGAACTTCCCGAGGAGACGCGATTGTATCACAAGATGGGTTTGTCTCCGGCGTCTACCTTAAAGGAGATTGACCGCCGGGAATATTCAAGGAATATCCGCAGCTTAAGTCTCATCTTAAACGGCCGCACCGAGGCCTTGGTAAAAAAATTAACCAGAGAGATGAAGATGGCGGCCAAGGCGCGGGATTTTGAAAGAGCGGCAGTGATTCGCGATCAGATCAGCGCCTTGGCCGCCCTAACCTCTCCCCGCCGCGGCTTTACCGTCAACGACGA
>JBMONJ010000156.1:0-5427 GCA_049324655.1 Candidatus Omnitrophota bacterium
GCCCAATCAGCCCAAGTAATAAGAAAGAATTGATCAATGCTTTAAAAGATAATATGAGCCCTTATGCATCTACCCGGAAGTTTGCCGGAGAGCTTCTTGATGCAACCGTTAGGTTTAAAATGGTACGGCTTTTGGAAGAAGCTTTCGAATATTGTGTAGAGGAAGAGGAGGGGCATATTCGTTACTTTATCGTAAAAACTATCATAAGCCTTTTGGGTGTCATAGGTAACAGAGAGGCAGCAGAGGTATTGGGAAAAGCCTTGGAAGATAGAGACTATCGGGTTCGTATGGATGCCACAGAGGCTTTAGCTACATTCGGTGAGCCTGCATTAATAGTTCTAATGGGAGCGCTGACGAACAGGGATTCGTTAGTCCGTTCTAGAGTTGCAGATTACTTGGGCAACATCGGAAATTCAAAGGCACTGCTTCCTCTGAAGAAAGCTTACGAAAATGAGGAAGACCCACTTGCTATCTACTCTATTAAACGAGCTTTAGATAAGCTACAAGGAAGTCATAGCGTTGCTTCCGGCTCTTCCCCCGCCGCGCAGGAGCGTGAAGCGTACAGCGTGCGGCGTGCGGGGCAAAAGGAGGCAGAAGATCTGGTTTCCTCGCCGGCGAAATTAAGTATTGTGTCCCCAGAATCAAGAGTTGAGCCATCTTCTGACGCGACTGTCGCCGGCTCCAGCCCGCTCAAACTCCGTGCCACCATTTTCACTTTTGTTACTTTACTTACATTGTTTATATCTTCCTTCATAGCTATTCCAGCCCAGGCGCAGGGCAGGGATAGCAAGGACAGAAATCCAGTTCGGTATGTTGAGGCGATGGACTTGCCCACGGCAGAAGAATTTGCGGTAAGGAAGGAGAAAGAGCGCGCTTGGGAAACCGTACCACAGAAACGGGCAAGTCTGGCATGGCGGGAACGCCTGTTGTTAGGATCAGCGCTATTGGCTGGAGGTTACTTCGTCAACGAGAAACTGCTCGACCATCGTCCAGATATGCGGCACATCGGCTACGCTAACATCGTCCAGTCCGCTGCACTTAGCTTGTTAGGGCCTAATCCATACTACAACCGTCTGGATAATACCTTAGTTGGCGGAGTCATAGGACTCGGTACGCTCATCAGTGAAGACTGGACCGTGCAGACATCGGATGAGCCTGGACTCGGCGTGCTGGCGTCGCTTCTGAATGAGATGAATATCAGTGCTCTCATTAATATAGCGTATGAAAACCGCCATCCGTTTAGTAAAACTGAATATGGATTTGGGCCGTTTCTCTTCACATTTGAAGAGCCGCGGGAGGGCGGAAGAATTGATTATCATCCTGCCTTAATGCCGGTTGAAGCTGGATATTTCATCTTTGCTTTGGTGAAGGGTGACCGCCCCAGTTGGGAGGAGATAAAACGGACTTTTGTCCTCTCAACGACAAAAGAGGGTATAGGTAGTAGAGGCGCTCTTGGTCTGATAAGGTTGAGTCGTCAACTCAGCTCTAATGATTCGCGATCTAATAGAGCCCACGAACTATCCCACATCCTCCAGTGGAGAAAACATCGTTTCCTCGGCTGGGCATGGCAACAATCTTTGTTCGGTTCAAGAGATTTGCCCGGAATTGTTCCGTATCATTTCAAATCGCTTGCGTCGCTTGCCTCATACCTTAGATTCGATCGCGCCATTGGCCAAGCGTTGGACATTAGTTGCCTTTCCAGTCTGCCAGCATACGCCCGATATTTACAGAACGGCAAAGGACATGATGCGATACTCTATGAGCATATGCCGGAGTTGTGGGAGTATTCTTTCAGGTGGCTCAACAGCGAGCAGTATGAACCACCATTTGATGATTATGGCAGGACTTCAAAGGCGGCATTCATTGCCGCAGAAATGGGGAATGTGTTTTGGGCCAGAGGACAAGATTATCTTACTAAGTGGTTGCACCAGCGCCTGGTGTTAAATCGGTTGCGACAGCAGAGGTCAAGTAATGATACAGTTATGCCACCCCGCAATTCAAAATTATTAAGTGGCTCCAGCCCGATTAGGTCCGTCTCCTCGCCGGCGGAGGAAGAATTGTCGGCTGAGGAAATTGCCAAACTTTCCCTGGAGCAGCGGATAATGCCTCCCGTCGGGCAATACCGGGGTCCTTCTGGACACAATTACGGCAGCGCCAAGCTGCTTGTTGTTTTACCTCTATTTCTTGGCGGATTGGCGCTGTATCACTTCTTTACCGTAGGTTATGCTATCACCTATGCCGCGGTCTTATTATTGGCGCCGGTTATTAGGCGCCTGACGCGTTCAATCCGGGCTAAAACAGAGCGGGATTGGGGAGAAATGGAAGAGGCGCAAGCGTGGTATATATTATTAAAGGAAGCAGAACGCAGTTCAGCTGAGCAGCCGGGGATTCCCTCGACCCCAACCTCCTCGCCCGTCGTAAACGCAGATGATCGCGGATTCACCGTTAAAATACCGTCAGCAATCGCGCCGATTAGCGCAGATAAGTTGTCCCGGATCGCCGAATTACCGGTTAACCTGATAACCGGCCTCGCCTCCAGCCCTCTCGGTACCTCCTCTTGCAATGCTTCGCCAGAAGGATATTCAGCAAGACTTCTAAGAGGACTATTCGCTGCCTTAGCAGAATCTCAACCAAGATGGTCAGGCGGATTCTTCTCAGAGGAATCTCCCAGCGTTGCAGAGGAACCTACCGAAGTCATACCGGCATCTGACATAGAAGTAATAAGCAGTGAACCTCTGCAACATCCCGGCAGAGTTATAGAGATAAGAGGAAAAGAAATAATATTTGACTCGGAGTGGGAACCGCCAGTTGCCTTACTTACTAGAGCGCTTACCAATATCTTTTTTGTTGTGGATGTTCCAGAAGTGGGAACTAATATGTTTGCTTTTGGTTGGTTTGTTGGGGCTCAGGGGAAACCCTTAACCCTTGAAGAGGCAAGGATTGTCAAGGTGGGAGACGAAATTATTTTACCTTATGATAGGTCTGAGAATGATAGAATTAGAGTTAAAAAGGTTATTCCTGTATATGGTTCCAGCCCCGTAACGGCGCAGAAGCCTGCAGCGCAAGACACTTCCAGCCCGGCGGAGCAGATTCGTAGAGATTTTATTGTTACCAGCGCTCTGGCCGCAGATGGGGTGGTCTCCTCCCCCGCCGCCTGCCTTCGGCAGGGCGTCGAGGTCTTGCGACCCGCCGCCTTCAACGATTTAACCACAAGGGGCGTCGAGGCTTCGTCCCCTGACGGGGAGGCTTCGGAGATCCCGGCGGCTGAAAGCCTACGGGCCTCCTTGCCGGCCGTTATAGTGCCCCAGCGCGCCAGCGACCCAGTCGCCAGGTATAACCGGCTCACTGGGGAACTGGGACCCCGGAGCACTGCGAAGCCCGCCTCCTCGCCCGCCAATATACTTGAACAACAGAGTCGCCGTTACCACGCGGTTCTGACAGCGCAACGTATTCAGAAAGAAACGGCTGCTTTGCAGAATGTAATTGCTAGTGGTCTTCATATGCATACTAGAGAAGCCATGGCGTTCCAACTGGCGATTTGTAATGGCAACCTGGCAGAAATTGTGCGAACCGCGGCAGACCTTAAGCGTGCAGTTCCTTCTCTTACCAGTAGAATCGAACGGATTGTCGCAGCCAAAATCACAAGCAGTCCCCTGGTTCTTGAATTAATCGGCATGGCTGCGGCTTATGCATTGTTTAGGTATTTCAACCGAACAGGCTATAGACTTATAAAAGAATGGGGTGAATGGTTTAGCGAGGATGATGAAGAGGATGCGCAGGCGCCAGCGCCAAAATCTGATAGGTTAGATGGCGCCTCCTCCTCAGAAGACAGCGAAGCAGAGGCTGGACTCCCGAAATTTCACGGGGTAACTGCAAATGAAGGCGTAGAAAAAGACAAGCCCGCCTCCTCGCCCGTCGTAAACGCAGATTATCGCAGATTCACTGCCGAGAAGATACAGCCAGCAAACTCGCGGATTATCGCAGATGATTCGGCGTGCAGCATGAAGCTTGAAGCGTGGAGCACAAAAGAGGCCTCCTCGCCGGCAAGTAGTCTCCCCCTCACCATCACCAAAGAACAAAGCCTTGATGCCGCTGAATTAGTAAATGCCAATCAATACACCGATGAGCAAATTATCCAGAACATAAAACAAAACCGCCTTGATTTTAATAGAGAGGAGCTTGAAGAGTTATTAGCTGCCTGGGAAAAAGGTGACGATCTTCTGATCCAGCGCGCCCAACCCCGGCTTAAAGCCACCCAGTTGCTTGCTTACCATAATATGTGGGTTGAATTTCAAAAAGAAAATCCTGAAATAAAGCCGATGTTTGATTTGAGTAATCAGAAGGCGCAGACCCGGCATGTTACCCCCGACGAAGGTTATCAATGGCATATCCGCGTTAAAGGGGGTAAAACCAAAGGTCATATCGACGAATTACTGGAAAAAACCATCAATAGCACCGCTGGCATCCGCGCCCTTATTGCGCTACTTAGCTTCTCCGACCCCAATTATATGTATAACGACCATATGTTTGCGGTTATGGTTGATGCCGAGACTGAGTATATAAAAGAGGGGCAGCACAAGGTTATAGTAAAGCAAATAGAGGAAATTGAGGAGAAGTTAAAGAAAAAAGGTTTAACCCTAAATGACTACTGCCGCCAAATTCGCCGCAAGATGGGCAAGAAGAAGATAGAAATTATTGAAAAGATTTACGGTATGCCTCTTGAAAAACTTATTCCCTTCCTTAAAGATAATCCAGTTAAACTAGTAGGTGGAGAGGTAAGGGTCCATACGCCCCAATCCATCGAGACAGAGGCCAGGATGCTGGCGGCTAAGGGCATAACCGTTATTACTATGGAGAATTACACCGACAGCGTATCTATTTACGCCTGGTCTTTTCTTACCTATATCTTAAGCGCCACTGGCTTTACCCATATTACCAGCAGTCATAGCGCCAATATCACCTGGGGCCGCAAGATTGGCGATTGGAAGGGCGGCCAGCTGGTGCCTGACGCTTACGAGCTCTATCGTCAGATTGTAATCCGTAATGTAGATAGGCTTTTTGAGGGAGGCTATACCTATACCTTGGCCGCAGCTAATGATCCTAATATTCGTAAGGCGCTTGACTACGAAGACATAGCTGCCTTATATACCTCGATGTATAGGTTTTCTGCCGAACAAATTAAGATGATAAATAAAGCCACCCAAAAAGGGCACAAGATAATCCTCAACTGCCTGAACGGTTCGGCCTGGAAGACCTTGGAGCCGATTTTGCGCCGCCTGAAGATTGACCCAAGTGTCTTTATCCCCATCTTCCAAGAAGAGGATAGGTTCTTCAATGTAGGCTATATACCGGTAAGATCCGAAAAGACTCAAGAGGTAGTGGTGGAGCATTTAGGCGAAGATACCACTATGGTTAAGGTGGCGCGCA
>JBMONJ010000157.1:0-5373 GCA_049324655.1 Candidatus Omnitrophota bacterium
TCAACCAGTTCTTTTTTAAATTCATGCGTAAAGGTTCGATGTTTTAAAACCATGACAAGGCCTCCTTCATTTTGGCGCTTGTCTATATTGTAACTTACGGACTGTCCAAATCAAGGGGTCCAGTCCAAATTTGACATTGGAGATTTGACATTTATTTGGCATTTGAAATTTGACATTATATTAACTATTTGGCAGTCAGCTTCTTCACCAGCTTCGCCACCCCGGCGATCATCGCCTCGGGTTTGGGCGGACAGCCCGGGACATAAGCGGCAACCGGCACATAATCGTCTACATAACCGATATTATTGTAAGAGCCGCGGAACACGCCTACGCCCAAGGCGCAGCTGCCAATGGCAATGACTAAGCAGGGCTGGGCCGCTTGAGCGTAAACCTTCTTTAAAAGCGGCCCGGTCTTGCGGTTGGGGATGCCGGTAACCAACATTACATCCGCGTGACGAATGCTACCCACTAATTGAATACCAAAGCGCTCTACATCAAAACGGGGAGTCAGCAAATCCAAAACCTCGATATCACAATTGTTGCAGGGGCTGCAGGCAAAGTGATAGACATAGATTGACTTCGTTAAGGCTTTGAGCTTGAGATCCATGATAAATGTAAAAATCAAAAACCAAAATCTAAAATGACAAACCAAAATGCAAAATTATAAACATTTTGCAGTTTACATTGTAATTTTGATTTTTGCATTTTGATTTTTGATTTTAATTACCCAACAGCGCCAGCACCACCGCCAACGCGGCCAACAAGGTCACCGGTCCCCAGAAAAGCCGCACTGCCTGATCAATGCGCAGCCGGGGATTGGTATTTTTAATCAGGATAATGATAACCAAAAGAAAGACATATTTTAAGATTATCCAACCCGGTTTAAGGTAGTGGCCCCAAAAAAGGGTAATTAATAATACCGGCAGGCTCACCAAAAGCATCTGGCGGGTAAGCTTAAAGACTGCCAGCGGGAAACCCGAATATTCGACATACGCGCCGGCGACGATTTCCTGCTCGGCCTCGGCAATATCAAAAGGCACATAGCCTAACTTGGCTTGCATACAAAGTATGGCGGCAAAAAACGCCAAAATTCCCGACGGAAAAAACCAAAATGAGCCGTGCGCCGCTTGATAATTCAAAATCTCGCCCAGACGCAAGTGCCCGCCGCTTTTAATTATGGGGACTAAAATACTTAAGACAAAGGGAAGCTCGTAACCCAAGACTAATTTCATTTCCCGCGACGCGCCCACTGACGCCAAGGGATTTGCCGAGGCGCTGGCGCCCAAAATCAGTGAAAGCGCGGGGATAGTCAGAAAATACAAAATCACTATAAGATCTCCGGGAAAACCGCTTCGGGGATTTAACATAGCTACGCCTGACATCGCGGCAACCACCGTGGCTGCAGACAAACCTAAAAAAGGCGCCAGCAAAAACTGCGCTTGGTTTTGCTGCGGGACAATAGTCTCTTTACCCAGCAGTTTCACGAAGTCGGCAAAGGGCTGATACCACGGCGGGCCGACGCGCCACTGCAGCCGCGCCGTGACCTTGCGGTCAACCCAGCTGGCCAGCATGCCGGCGAGGGCGGTAAACAAAAATCCGGGAAAAATAAATAAATAAAATAACGCCATTGGTAGCTATGGGAATGTGGATGGGTTGTGAGTTGTGTGTCGAGTAGTGGGTTGTGAGAATGGGGAATAATAATTAGCCCCACAACTCACACCCACAACCCGACTCACAACCCACAACTCACCCACAATACTCATATTTTCTCTATTTCTTCGGTAATGGAAACTTGTCCTCGCGAAACCACTTAGTGCCTTTTACCGCCAGATATTCTCCGACGAGAAACACATTGTTCGCCAAATCCTCCACCACCTCCCGGAATTCTATGGCCTGATGCGGACAGGTAGTTTTACACTGCGGTGGCTCACCTTCTTGTCTGCCTAAACAAAAATCGCAGCGCGAGCTTAAATAAGGAATATACTCCGGCAGAATCACGCCAAAGGGACAGGCAATGGTGCAGGACTTGCAACTGGTGCAGCGCATCAAATAGCGCTTTAAATGCCCGTCGCTCTGGCGCTCCAGCGCGTCGTGATAACAACTGTTCACGCAAGGCGCCTGCTCGCAGTGACGGCAAATCGTAGCAAAGGTGGCATACTCAAACAGTGAGCTAATCCACTTATCCTGCGGGTGGTAAAAAAAGTCACACTTTACCACGCATTCTTGGCATTGGCTGCAGAGGTCTAAGTTAATAAGTAAACGCCTCATAAATTCAAATATCAAAAATCAAAATGCCCGCCTGACGGCGAGGCAGGCAAAATGACACTGTAAAATCCAAAATTTTGAATTTTAGATTGTCATTTTGATGTTTGGATTTTGATTTTTGCATTTTTAATCCCACAAATCCCACATATCCTTGACCTGGTCATAGGTCAAAACCGGGCCATCTTTACAGACATAATATTTGCCGCAGCGGCAGTGGCCGCACTTCCCCAGGCCGCAGGACATATTTTTCTCCAACGAGAGGTGGATGTTTTGCGGCAGGAATCCCCGATCTAACAGTTTAAAGGTGGTAAATTTCATCATAATCGGCGGGCCGCAGACAATCGCCTTGGCAGCCTTAGGGTCAACGGGCAGGTCATTAAGAATAGTGGTGACCAAGCCGACATTACCCTTCCATTCGGGGCTACCTACATCCACAGAGACTACGCAATCAATTTTCTTGGCCCAATCAGGAAGCAGATTTTTATACACGATGTCTGCCGGAGAGCGCGCGCCATAACGCAGGACGACCTTTTTGAATTTATCTAATTGGGCGAACAAGGCAAACAACAGCGAACGTAAGGGCGCCAAGCCCACGCCGCCGCCGACGATCACGATTTCTTTGCCGTAAAATTCCTCCAGGGGATATCCTTTGCCGTACGGGCCGCGCAACCCCAAGGTCTCGCCGCCTTTAAGTTCATGTAATATTCCGGTAACCCGTCCGGCCTTCATAATGGTGATTTCCATCCGGTCCTGGATATTGGGGTCTGAAGAAGGAGTGAAGGGCGCCTCGCCCACTCCCGGAACCGTAAGCTCGACGAATTGACCCGTGGCAAAGGCCAAACACCCGTCGGTCTTAAAACAAAAAGTCTTGATGGCCGCGGTCTCCGGCTTGATATCTTCCAATATTACATCAATAGGTTGGTAAAGATTTTTCATTGGCTAAGGTTTTCAAGATTCTGCGGATATCTATCTTGGCCGGGCAGGCCTCAATACAGCGGCCGCAACCCGTGCAGGCGTTGAGACCTAAATTGTCAGGGAAGAAATCGAATTTCTTAAGATACCGGTTGCGCAGCCGCTGCCGCCGTATCTTTAAAGGATTGACGCCTCCGGCTACCCGCGCGAAATTGGGAAACTGACAGGCATCCCAAGTCCTCGTCCGGACGGGCTGACCATCATTTTTCTCGTCGGATAGAAGAAAACAGTGACAGGTGCAGCATATATTGTTACAGGCCCCGCACTCAACACAAGTCAAGGTCTCATTTTCCCAGACCTTGGAATCAAAACCCAATTTAAGCGCCTGCTGTAAAATATCTGGCCTCGCCAAATGCTGCGCGGTGATATGCCGCTTTAAATCCTCGACGAGCTTTTCCCGCTTTAACCGCACGCCGGTAAGCTGGCTGGAATTGGCGGGATGAAAATACGCTTGGGCTTCTTTAACCAAGGTCTCACCTTTTTTACTGCCCACCGTGACAATAAAGCCTTCGTTTATCGGGGAAAGGTTCAAATCAAACAACTCCACCGGATAAGGCATAATATTCAGGGCCACGCAATGGCAGACCTCTTTAAAGCCAGTGCAGTCGGAGCTGATAATCAAGGTGTTCTCCCGGCGCAACCGGTAAAAAGAATCCTCACTCCCGCCTCCTAAAAAAACAAAATCCTGAATCTTTAAGGAAAAAAGGTCGCAGCCTTTGATATGCACCAGGCAAACCGGCGAGGCCTTGGAGGACTTTCCAACCTCTTCTTTGGCATAAGTCAGAAACGACCTTAACGGCTCAACCGTGCGATAGGGGTTAAAAATAATCTCCGGCGGGACATTCAAAGGCAGGCGGGTCAAGACATAATCGTCGCGGCCGATTTTTTCCGGCACAAACACCTGATACTTGCGGCTTAAAAGGGCAAGAAAGCCGCTGAAGGCTTCGTTTTTAAGATAATATTGCATCGGTTAAAAATCGAATTCTTAGATTTTCAACTTAACACCAGAACCAACCTTGTCAAGAAAAATGTCGGAATTTTATGGCGGGCATCTTAAGGAGAAAGGAACCTCCAAGCCGTGTTTCTCCATCAGGGCTGGGTCGGAAAACAATTCCCGCGGCCGGCCTTGCGCCACTATCTCTCCTTTGTCCAGCAAGGCTACGCGGCTTGAGACCTCCAAAAGAAATTCCAAGTCGTGGGAGGCGACGATTTTGGTGGTGGTCAGGGAATTTAATATCCGGATTATCTGCCTGCGGGAGCGGGGATCAAGGTTGCTGGTCGGCTCATCAAGGATAAAGACCTCCGGCTGCATTGCCAAAATCGCGGCAATGGCTGCCCGCTTTTTCTCGCCCAAGCTGAGGTGGTAGGAAAGGTGCTGTCCTTGGTCATTAAGGCCCACGGCATTCAAGGCGGCTGCAACGCGCCCCTCTAACTGCCTGCCCTGCAAACCCAAATTCTTCGGCCCAAAGCCCACATCTTCCTCGAGCGTGGGCATAAACAACTGATCTTCAGGGTCCTGAAACACCAAGCCGACCTTGCGGCGGATTAAAAACAAATTCTCGTCGTTCAATTCAATGCCAAAGACCTTAAGCAAACCTCTGCCGCGCAAAAGGCCGTTAAGGTTTAAAAGCAAAGTAGATTTTCCCGCACCATTCGGGCCTACTATCCCCAGACACTCGTTTTGCAAAACCTCCAGACTTACCCCGCACAGCGCGCGCTTTCCGTCGGGATAAGCGAAGTTCAAGTTCTTAATCTCAATTGCCTGCGGTTCCATCATATCCCCTTGCCTGCATTGCCAGATAAATCCGCTCCGAGCGCTCAAAGGCGCGGATGAACAAAACCCCCAAAAGATTGGCAAAGACCTTAAAATGCAGCCAGCCTTTTCTGGGACTTACGCTGCGGCAGGCCAGGGCGCGTTTCATCTTTTCCATTTCGTCCTCCAAAATAAAAATATAACGGTACATAAAAGAGGCCATCCGTATAAAGACCAGCGGCGCCCCAAGGGCCTTAAGTCCGTCCAATAACTGCGTAAATCGCGTGGTGGATAAAATTACAATCATTGCGGTTGAGGCCAAGAGCGCGCGGATAAGACAGCGGGAAAAAACCAACAGCCGGTTTTTATGCGCCATAAACGGC
>JBMONJ010000158.1:0-5350 GCA_049324655.1 Candidatus Omnitrophota bacterium
AAATCCTAAGGTCTCATTGATTCATATTCTCAAGGAACTCCTTATTATTCTTGGTCTTGGACAGCCGGTCAATCAAAAGCTCCATTGCCTCGGCAGAATTCAATTCATTGAGGACCTTACGCAAAAGCCAGATCCGCTGCAGCTCGTCCTCTTTAATCAGCAATTCCTCGTGCCGGGTATTGGAACGTTTGATGTCAATGGCCGGATAAATCCTGCGCTGAAAGAGTGTGCGATCCAATTGCAATTCCATATTGCCGGTACCTTTGAACTCTTCGAAGATAACCTCATCCATCCGGCTGCCGGTATCCACGAGCGCCGTGGCAATAATAGTGAGACTCCCGCCTTCTTCCACGCCGCGCGCTGCGCCGAAAAAACGCTTGGGCTTATGTAAAGCATTGGAATCTACGCCGCCGGAAAGTATTTTCCCGCTGTGCGGCACGACAGTATTATAGGCGCGTGCCAGACGGGTAATGCTGTCCAAAAGGATAACCACATCCATCTTGTGCTCCACCAAACGCTTGGCCTTTTCCAAGACTATCTCGGCGATTTGCACATGGCGCTCTGCCGGCTCATCAAAGGTGGAAGAGATAACCTCGCCCTTAACGCTCCTTTGCATATCCGTAACCTCTTCCGGCCGCTCGTCGATTAACAACACGATAAGCTTTACCTCAGGATGATTTTTGGTAATGGCATTAGCGATCTTTTGCAAAAGCACAGTCTTGCCGCTGTAAGGCTGGGCCACAATAAGCCCGCGCTGGCCTTTGCCTAATGGCGTTAAGAGATCCATTATGCGCATCGAAACATCCTTGGCATCGTTCTCCAATATAAATCGCTCGTGCGGATAAAGCGGGGTGAGGTTGTCGAACAATACCTTGTCCTTTATTTCCTCGGGGTTCTCGAAGTTCACTGCTTCGACCTTTAAAAGTGCGAAATATTTTTCTCCGGCCTTAGGCGGCCTAATCTGTCCACTCACCGTATCTCCAGTGCGCAAATCAAACTTACGTATTTGCGAAGGAGAAATATAAATATCGTCCGGACAGGGCAAGTAATTGTAATTCGGCGAGCGTAAGAATCCGAAGCCTTCGGGGAGAATTTCCAGCACCCCCTCACCGAACATCAGGCCCTCTTTCTCGGCCTGAGCCTGCAGGATTTTAAAGATGAGGTCCTGTTTTTTAAGACCGCTTATGCCGTTTACATTCATTTCCTTAGCGCATTTATTGAGCTCAGTAATCTTCATTTCTTTTAATTTGCCGATGTCAACTTGTTCCATGTTACCTCCTTAATGAGCGCACGACTTATGGAGCGAATGAAAATGAGCGAACATAAGTCGTAACCGCAAATATTTTTCTGTTGGCGCGAATTAATCCCGACGAACGCGGCAAAATTATCGACAGAGAATTTTGCCGCATCTCGTGAGTCGGGACAATTTCAGCCATATTTCATCTACCTGCCTCTTAGTCTCCTTCAGACTCCCGTTATTATCTATGATAAAGTCGGCCAGCTTTTTCTTTTTGCTTAAAGGAAACTGGGAACCGATAATCTGCAAAATCATTTCCCGCGGCATTCCGGAATCTTTCTTAACCCGCTTGATTTGATTTTCCCGCGACGCGCTTACCACAATCAAAACCTCCATTGCCCGGTGAAAGCCAGATTCAATTAGTAAAGGGGCGTCAATCACGGCACAACAGCGCGCGCGTTTTGCCGCTGCGATTTCTTGCTTTATCTGTTTAATGACTGCCGGATGAATAATCCGGTTTAATTTTTTTAAGTTAGCTTTTTGGCTGAAGGCGAGTTTGGCCAGTCTATGACGGTCAATCTCTGCGTCGGCTTTAAGTATTGACTGGCCAAACTCGCCCAAAATCCGGCGATACTGCGGCGTGCCCTTCTTTATAACCCGGTGCGCCAGCCGGTCCGCGTCAATTACCTTGCAGCCCCTTTTTAAAAACATGCGGGCCACCGTGGTCTTGCCCGTGCCAAGGCTGCCGGTAACTCCAATTATTTTCATTGTTGAAAGGATTTGGTGCGCCAGTACCCCTGCAACCCAGTTCCCAGTCTGGGGCACCGGGGAACTGGAGCGCTGGGGCACCAATTATTTATGACAGCTTCTTGAGGTTCTCATAAAGCTCACGGTACTTCTTCGCCGATTCCCGCCACGAAAAATCATAGGTCACAGCGCGGGAAAGCAGAGAATTCCACACCGGCTTATTAGCGTAAAAATAGAGCGCTAACTTAATGGTCTTAACCAAATCCGCCTTGCTGTAGCAGTCAAAAACAAAACCATTGCCCTGTCCGGTAAGCGGGTCAAAATCTTCAATGGTATCGGCCAAGCCACCGGTCTGAAATACCAGCGGAATCGTCGCGTATTTTAAGCTAATCATTTGTCCCAAGCCGCAGGGCTCATAGCGCGAGGGCATCAGAAAGATATCCGAGCCAGCATAAATGCGGTGCGCCAGGGTATTGTCGAATCTCAGGGACAGGCTTAAAAGTCGAGGAAATTTTTTGGCCACCCCTTCTAAAAGATTATGATACTTCACATCGCCGGTGCCTAAGAAGACCATTTGCAATTTCAGCTTGGTTATCTCATTCATTGCTGCGGCGAGTATGTCCAAGCCCTTTTGCTCGGCGAGCCGGCCAACAAATCCCAGCAAAGGTATGTTGGCGTCGACTTTTAACCCGCAATCCTTTTGCAGCGCGGTCTTGTTAAAATACTTGTCCTCCCATTTTCCCGGAGCATAAGGTTTGTAGAGAAGCGTGTCCCTGGCCGGATCCCACGCCGAATAATCAAGGCCGTTGATGACTCCGGAAAGGGAATCCTTTCTCTTATTTAACAGGCCCTCGAGCCCGCAGCCAAATTCCGGGGTCTGAATTTCTTTGGCATAGGTCTCACTCACCGTGGTAACCACATCGCTGTAAGCAATACCGCCTTTAAGGAAATTTATCTTGTCGTAAAATTCCATCCCGTCCATTGTAAAAACTTCCCAGCCTAAGCCCAACTTGGGAAATTCCGCCTTATCAAAAAGTCCCTGATAGGCAAGGTTGTGGACTGTAAGTATGGTCTTTATATTCTTATAAAACGGTTTATCCTTATAAATGGTCTTTAAATAGACCGGGATAAGCGCACTCTGCCAGTCATTGCAATGAATGACATCCGGCTGGAGCTTTATCTGCGGCAGAAGGTCCAAGACTTTCCGGGAGAAAAACGCGAAGCGTTCTAAATTATCCGGATAGTCGCCTTCTTTGGCGCCATAGAGTCCGACGCGGTCAAAGTATTCTTTATTCTCGATAAAATAAACTGTAACTGCCTTGCCGATTTTGCCAATATAGACTTCCTTGTTTAATTTCTTTAACTTGAATTTCTCAATATCCACTGCCTGGTAACGGGGCATAACCACAATTACTTCAATGCCTACTTCCTCAAGGGCAATGGGTAAAGCGCCGGCAACATCCGCCAGTCCTCCGGTTTTGGCAAAGGGCACTACTTCAGAAGAACAGAGCAAAACTTTCATAAAATTCCTCCCCATGTTAAATCAAAAATCAAAATGCAAAAATCAATCCTTCGACTACGCTCAGGATTGATATTTGATTTTTGATATTTACATAACTAACTCCAGCCAATTCTTCCCTACCCCAATACTCGCCTTAACCGGCACGCGCAGTTCCATAACCTTTTCCATTCGCTCTTTTACCAGCGCACGCATATCCCCAAGCTCAGCGTCGGGACAATCAAACACCAACTCGTCATGCACCTGCAAAATGAGCCGCGATTTAAGACCTTCTCTTTTAATCCGGCCGTGGATATCAATCATCGCTAACTTGATTAAATCCGCAGCCGAACCCTGCACCGGAGCATTAATGGCCTGACGCTCAGCAAACTGCCGGATAGCGTTACTGGTGCTGTTTATCTGCGGCAAGTAACGGCGGCGGCCCAAAATGGTAGTAACGAATCCCCCTTTACGGGCCTGGTTGATTTGAGTTTCGCAGAATGCTTTTACCTCGGGGTAACGTGCGAAATAGGCGTCGATGAAATTCTGCGCCTCATCCGCCGGTATATTCAAATCCTTGGAAAGTCCGTAGGCGCTCATACCGTAAATAATCCCAAAGTTTACTCGCTTGGCGCGCTCGCGCATCTCAGTCGTGACCGCGGCGGGCTTAAGACTAAAGATTAATGCTGCGGTGAAGGTATGGATGTCTTCGTTGTTCTTAAAAGCCTTGATGAGATTTTCGTCGCCAGAAAGATGCGCCAGAATCCGCAGCTCGATCTGGGAATAATCTGCGCAGAGTAACGATAAATTCGCCGCGCCGGAAACAAATGCCCTTCTTATCTGCCGGCCCAACTCGGTCTTGATGGGAATGTTCTGCAGATTCGGATCGTGCGAACTTAAACGCCCGGTCTCAGTGCCGGTTTGATCAAATGAAGTATGTAACCTGCCGGTCTGGGGATTAATCAAGGTGGGTAGCACATCAACATAAGTCGAGGTCAATTTAGTAAGCTGGCGGAATTCCAAAAGCAGCTTAGCAATACGGTGACGCTCAGACAATTTGAGTAAGACCTCCTCGTCGGTGGAAATGCCGGTCTTGGTGCGCTTTACCACTGGCAGGTTTAATTTTTCAAACAAGATTCGGCTCAACTGCTTTGGAGAATTGACATTGAATTCTTCACCGGATAAAGCATAAATCTCCTTGATAAGCTCTTGGGTGCGCGAGCGCATCTGGACAGACAATTCCTTTAAGATTCCCGCATCAAGCCTAACACCGGCCAGCTCCATATCCGCCAAGACCGCGGCCAAAGGCAGCTCAACCTGGTAAAACAGCTCGTCGAGCTTTTTCTCTTCGAGTTTTTCTTTTAAGACCGGTATGATGCGAAATACCTGCGCGGCCTGCGCAGAAGTATCCAGTGCCACGGCATCCGTGGAATCAAGATATTCCCAGCATAATTCCTTAAGTGAAAAATCTGCGCGCGCTGGCTCTAACAAATAACCGGCCAAGAGGCAGTCAAACACCTTACCCTTTAATTCTATGCCGCTTTTTTTTAAGGATATTATTCCGGCTTTAAGATCATAGGTGGCCTTCGCGATCTTCTCGTCAGAAAAGAATCCGCGCAGCCGGTTAATCTGCTCCTTGGGAACCCACGCTACCTCCTGCTCTTTGCGGCAGAGATAAATGCCATTTTCGTCCACCATAAAGGCAAAGGATGATTTTGAGTGGGCGACCTCGGCGATAATCTCATCCAATTTCTGCGCCGAGGTCGCCAGATTTACCGCGCCTGCCTCTTTTGAACCCTGGGGCGCGTAAGCTAAATCTTTTAAAAGACTCTTAAACTCCAGCTTTCGGAATAACTCAAACAGACGCT
>JBMONJ010000159.1:0-5348 GCA_049324655.1 Candidatus Omnitrophota bacterium
AAACGATCAATAAACCTGCTGATGACCGGGAGATTTTTTACGATCAACGCCGCAAGCTGATGCGCTATAAAGGACCGCGAGGGAGAGAAGATAGAGTTATCGACGAAAATACCCACGATCCGCTCTCGGCGATTTATTATATTCGGCTTAAACCGCTTAAGGCCGGGGAGGAAATTCGCCTCAATATTAATACTAATCAGAAAAATTATATCTTGGAGGGCCGGGTGATTTCGCAAAAGAGCGTGAAAGTTGGCGCAGGCCTTTATGAATTGTCGCTGGTTGAGGCAGCGGTAAAGCGAAAAGATAAAGGCCCGCGCCATCAATTCGGCCTCAAGATTTGGTTTCTTGAAAGAGAAGGCAAAAGGACTCCGGTTTTAATCCGGGCAATGACCAATATCGGGCCAATAGTGGCCGTGGCCGAGTAAAGATACGCTAATTGCCACTAATTAAAGCACTAATGGCCACGAATATATTATTAGCGGTAATTAGTTAAGGATTTAGCGGCGATTAGCGTAAAAAGTTATATAATTCTATGAATATCGGTATCGACATTCGTCCCACCTTAAAACAGCGCACCGGAATAGGCCAGTACACTTTAAATCTCATCAATGCCTTGGCCAAGATAGACAAAGAAAACCGCTATCTGCTCTATAGCAGAAAGAAGCTTATTGACCGTAAGCGCAAGCTGCCTAAAATCCCTGGCGTAAATTTCCAGCACCGCGTAGATTATTTTTCTTTTGGGCCGGAACGGATGCTTAAGGACGCCGAGGTATTTCATGCCTCCAGTTTTGACCTTAAAAAGCCTAAACACGCCAAATTGGTCCTGACTATTCACGATGTTATTCACAAGGTATATCCCACGGTGCACACGCCGGAAACTATTGCCTCTACTGACCGGCAGCTAAAGGAGATTCTGCCGCAGACCACGCTGATCGTTACTGACTCGCAGACCACCAAGGATGATTTCTTAAAATGGTTTTTCTTTAAGGCCGACCGCATGAAGGTGGTTTATCCCGGTGTCAATCCCTGGTTCTATCCGGAAGAGACCGAAAAGGAGAAGTGGCTCTTGTTTGTGGGCACTATTGAGCCGCGCAAGAATTTGAAGAATTTAATCCGCGCCTTTTATCTTTTAAAGAAAGAACACCAGTTACCGCACAAGTTGGTGGTGTTGGGGATGAAAGGCTGGATGTTTGAGGATACTTTTAAGCTCGTCGAGGAATTGAAGTTAAGCGAGGAGATTATTTTTAAGGACTATATTGCCAATGAGGATTTGCGGCCTTGGTATAATAAGGCCGAGGTTTTTATCTATCCCTCGTTTTATGAAGGCTTTGGTTTTCCCGTGGTCGAGGCCTTTGCCTGCGGCGTACCGGTGGTCACTTCCAATACCTCTTCCTGCGCCGAGATTGCCAAGGGCGCGGCGCTTCTAATTGACCCGCAGAACTTCGGAGAATTAAGCGAGGCGATTTTGCGCATTGTCAGGAATGAAGATTTAAAACGGGAGCTCATTGCCAAAGGACTGGACCGGGCAAGGCAGTTCTCGTGGGAAAAGACCGCCAAGCAGATTTTATCCATTTTTCTTGAGGCATATACGAAGTGGAAATAAGCGGATTCACCATTGTCAGAAACGCCATAAAATTCAATTATCCGGCGGCGGAGTCTATTCGCTCGATATTGCCCGTTTGCGATGAGTTTATCGTTAATGTCGGCGAGAGTGAAGACGATACGCTGGAGGTGATAAAAGGGATTAACAGCCCGAAGATAAAGATAATTCAAAGCCGCTGGGACTTTAGTTTGGGCAAGGAGGTGTTGTCGCAAGAGACCAATCGCGCCTTAAAACATTGCCAGGGCAAATGGGCCTTTTATTTGCAAAGTGACGAGGTGGTGCATGAAAATGATTTGCCCCGGCTCAAACGACTGATGGACCAATACGAAAATGATGAGACAGTTGATGTCATACGCTTTAAGTGGCTGCATTTTTTCGGCAGTTATTATCGCTACCGGGTTGATGCCGGATGGTTCCAAAAGGCGGAGAGGATAATTAAGAATAATGGCAAAGTCGAGTCTTTTGGTGATGCCTACGGCTTCCGGCGTAAAGACGGTCAGCCGCTACGAAGAATAAATAGCGGCTGTTTTATCTATCATTATGGCTGGGTGCAGGCTGCGGGGATAATGACGCAGCGCCGGGTTAATGCGGAGCAAATCGGTTTTACCCGGCTTTTGCCAACGGAGCGCGAAGGGGATTATGATTTTGGTGATTTGCAGCGTTTCCCCGCTTATTTCGGCACTCATCCGCAAGTGATGCAAGAGAGGGTAGCTGGTCATAGCTTGAGCAGTGCAGACTGGAGAGATATTTCACATAAGCACCGGTGGAACCCGCTGAAGGTCTTTCGCGTCAGGTATAAAACTTTTAAGCGGGTGAGGGAGAGGATTTGTAGGTAGGGATTGAAAATTCCAAATCACAATACACAAATTACAAACAAACCACAATACCGAATATCCAATGACCTAAACCTGAATAGGTTTGCGATTTAGGAATTGGAAGTTTGGAGTTGTTTGTAGTTTGGGATTTGTATATTGTAATTTTTCTATCTTAATAGGAGAAATGAATGAAAAAAGGTAACTTATATGCCTTAATCCTCGCTGGCGGGGTGGGGAGTCGCTTCTGGCCTTTAAGCCGGCAATTGGAGCCCAAGCAGTTTCTTTGTGTCGCCGGAAAAAAGACCCTGATTCAGGAAACTCTTTGCCGCATCCGCAATAAGATTGGCCCCAAGCGAATATTTCTCATTTCCAACTCCGCATATTATTTTGATATCCGCAAACAAACCGCAGTTTTCAATATCCCCAAAGAAAACATCTTCTTAGAGCCGGAAGGCAAGAACACCTGCGCGGCCATTGGCTGGGCGGCCAGGCATATTAAATCTTTTGCTCCTGACGGGATAATGCTGGTGTTACCTTCGGATCACCTGATCCTGAAACCGCAAATTTTCCTGAAGATAATCGACCTGGCAGCGCAGGCAGCAGAGCAAGGCTTACTGGTGACTTTAGGGATAAAGCCCACGCGTGCGGATACTGGCTATGGGTATATCAAAGCAAAGAGAATAGAAAATAGAAAATCGAAAATAGATTATTTACCGGTAGAAAAGTTTTTGGAAAAACCCAGTCAGAAAAAGGCGAATGAATATTTCCGAAACCCGCGCTATTTCTGGAACAGCGGTATCTTCATTTGGAAGGCGGCGGTTATATTAGAAGAGATGCGGCACTATATTCCGTCGCTGTATGCGCGGGTTCTTAAGCTCAATAAAGATAATTTTGACGCGGTATGGAGGAGTTTACCGGCAATATCTATTGACTACGCGATCTTGGAGAAATCCCGCAAGGTAGTGACCATTCCCGCGGATATGCAATGGACTGATCTTGGTAGCTGGGAGGCCTTGTCCCAAACGGCGATATTGAAGAAGGATAAGGCCGGCAATGTTATCCGCGCGGATAATATTGATTTAGGCAGCCGGGATATTTTTATCTTGGGAGCCGACCGACTGATAACTACCGTGGGATTAAAAGACTTGGTTATAGTAGATACTGCGGATGCCCTGCTGGTCTGTCGCAAAGACCTCTCGCAAAAGGTAAAGGAGGTAGTGGATATTTTAAAGAAAAATAAGCGGCAGGAACGCATCCTCCATAAAACGGTAAAACGGCCGTGGGGTAGTTACACGGTTTTAAAGCTGGGGCCCCGGTTTAAAATTAAAACCGTAGATATCGAACCGGGGCAGCGGTTAAGTCTGCAACTGCATCGCCAGCGCGCCGAGCATTGGATTGTGGTAGAAGGCACGGCCAAAGTTTATAAGGGAAAATCCGTCAAGCTCGTTAAGGCCAATCAAAGTATTTATAGTCCCGCCCATACCCGGCATCGTTTGGAAAACCCTTGCCAGACTGCGTTAAAGATCGTCGAGGTGCAGACCGGAGGCTATTTAGAAGAAGACGATATCGTGCGTTTTAAGGATGATTATGAGCGGACTGTCGCGTAAACGCATTTTAATCGTCAACCCCTTTGGTATCGGTGATGTCCTGTTTACCACTCCGCTTCTAAGAAGCCTCAAGGAAAATATCTCCGGCAGTTTTATTGGTTATGTCTGTAACGCACGCACCGAGAAGATTTTGGCGAGCAATCCCTTTGTGGACCGGATTTTTGTTTTTGAAAAGGATTATTTCCGCTCTCTCGCTAAAAAATCCCGCCTCAAGTGTCTTAAGGAATTCCTGAAGTTATTAAGCTCGATAAAACAAGAGCGCTTTGATTTATGCCTCGACCTTTCCTTAAGCGGACAAATTGGTTTTTTTGTCTGGCTATTAGGAATAAAGGAACGGGTTGGTTTTAATTATAAAAACCGCGGCTGGTTGTTGACTAAAGGACTTTCTTTCGCGGGTTATGAAGGAAAACATGTGGTGGAATTTTATCTTGACCTTTTGCGCAAACTCGATATCCCGGTTTCTGATAATCAGCTGGAGATTTTCTTAAGCGATGAGGAAAAAAAGCGGCGGGACGATTTCTTTAAAAAGATGGGGATCGGCGCCGGGGACAGGGTTATTGCCGTTATCCCCGGCGCCGGATTAAGCTGGGGCAAAGACGCCGTGGTTAAACACTGGCCGGCGGAAAATTTTGCCGACATCGCCGACAAATGTATTGAAAAATTCAGCTCCCAGATTATAATAATGGGGGATTTTAAGGATGAAAATGCCTGCCGCGCCGTACAGGAAAAAATGTCTGGCGCGGCAGTTCAACTTTGTGGTAAGACTACCTTGCGTCAGTTCGCCGCTATCTTAAATCGTTGTAGTCTGGTGATTACCAATGACGGCGGGCCGCTGCATATGGCCGTGGCTTGCGGCGCAAAAACGGTTTCGCTCTTCGGGCCGGTGGATGAAAAGGTTTATGGCCCGTACCCTTTTGAACCCCAACGCCATCGGGTTATAAAGAAACAGCTCGACTGCCGTCCGTGTTACCGCCGTTTTAAATTAAAGGAATGCCCAAGGCGACTTTGCTTGGAAACGATAAATCCCGAAGAGGTCTTTGGTGCAATAGAGGAGCTGCTTTGTCAATAAAATTCATTGATTTAAATTCGCAAAACCGCGGAGTCCGGAAGGAAGTTGAAAGAAATTTGCGAGTCTTATTCGCGCAAGGAGATTTTATCCTCGGCGAGGCAGTGGAAAAATTCGAGGTGCAGTTTAGCGCCTTTTGCGGCTGTCGCTATGGTGTGGGAGTTAATTCCGGCACTGACGCCTTATTTTTAAGTTTGCTGGGATTAGGGATTGGCAAAGGCGATGAGGTAATTGTGCCGGCGTTTACCTTTATTGCC
>JBMONJ010000160.1:0-5252 GCA_049324655.1 Candidatus Omnitrophota bacterium
CACGGCGCGGTTTTTCTCCGGACTGGGACTAAATGATTTTATAAAATCCACGCATATTATCGCGTATTCCAAAAAGTCATTGGAGAAGGTGAGAGCGCCTTTGGAGAAGATCGCCGGGATAGAAGGCCTGAATAGGCATTTAGAGTCGGTAAAGGCAAGGTTCATTTGATAGAGTAGGAGTAGATTATGCGCAAAGCGGAGATTAAGAGAAGGACCAAAGAGACCGAGATAACCGTTAAATTAGATATTGATGGCACCGGAGACAGCCGGATTAAGACTTCGATTGGATTCTTGGATCATATGTTAGAGTTGTTTGCTTTTCACGGTCTGTTTGATTTGGAAATCGTTGCTAAGGGCGATCTGAATATTGACCGCCATCACACCAATGAAGATGTTGGAATTGTTTTGGGCGAGGCCTTTAAAAAGGCGTTAGGCAATAAAGCGGGTATAAAGCGTTTTGGTTCCTCGACGGTGCCGATGGAAGAGGTGGTGGCCAGCGTAACCGTAGATATAAGCGGCCGCGGTTCCTTTAGGCTTTCCGGAGGGGATGCCGCTCCGGTTTTTAATGAAGAGAAGGATTATTCTTTTAAGGATGTTGAGCATTTCTTAGAGTCTTTTGCCCAGCGCTTGGGGATGAATTTAAATATTCGTCTCGAGCCTTTTAATCCGGATTTACATACCACTTTAGAGCCGGTCTTTAAGGCCTTAGGTATTGCCTTGGATATGGCGACCCAAGTTGACCCCCGGCGTAAAGGCATACCTTCGACCAAGGGGATAATTGACTAAGTTTGAAACCATTGAAAAAGATATTTTGACACTAATGACCGCTAATTTAGAACGCTAATTACCGCGAATATATTAGCGGCAATTAGCATTAAATTAGTGGTTATTAGCGTCTTAAATTAAGCCAATGATCGCGATTATTGACTACGGCTTGGGAAACCTGCGCAGCGTGCAGAAGGCCTTTGCCGCCGTGGGCGCTGACGGCCGGATAACCCAGAAAGCCGGGGAAATAAAATCCGCAGAAAAAATCGTGCTCCCCGGCGTCGGAGCAATGTCTTCTGCTATGCAGAAGCTTAACGAGCTAAGACTGCTCTCGGTCATTAAAGAGCAGATTGAGACCGGCAAACCGTTCTTGGGGATCTGTCTGGGAATGCAGTTGCTTTTTAACGAAAGCGAAGAGGGCGGCAAGGTTAAGGGGATGGGGATTCTTGACGGGTGCGTCAGGAAGTTTAAGGGTATTAAGGTTCCGCATATTGGTTGGAATAATTTAAAGAAAAAGGGGAATCCGGATTTGCTCGACGGGGTAGCGGATAATGCCTTTGTCTATTTCTGCCATTCATATTATTGCCAGCCCAAAGACGCCTCGTTAATCGCTGCCCAGACCGATTACGGAATAAATTTTACTAGCGCCGTGGTAAAAGAAAATCTCTGGGCGGTACAGTTTCACCCGGAAAAGAGCCAGCAAGTTGGTCTGGGGATTGTGAAGAATTTCGTCAAAGCTTAAGCGCGATGATCGTCATTCCGGCAGTAGATATTCAGGACGGTAAGGTGGTGCGTCTGGTGCAGGGCAAGTTTAAAGAAGCCACCATTTATTCACATAAACCCGAGGAGGTGGCTCGCAAATGGGAATCCGACGGCGCAATCCTGCTTCATGTGGTTGATTTGGATGGCGCGCAAAGCGGGGCCATAAAGAACTGGACGGCCATTGCCAGTATCGTCAAAGCAGTGAAGATTCGCGTGCAAATCGGTGGCGGGGTGCGCAGCGCAGAAGATATCCGTCGGCTGTTAGAACTTGGCGTTGGGAGAGTAGTCTTAGGAACCAAGGCAGTAGAAGACCGGGAATTTATCCGCAAGGCAGTATCCCTTTGGCCGGAAAATATCTTGGTGAGCATTGATGTCTCAGCCGGCAGGGTGGCGCAAAAGGGCTGGGCTGCGGTATCCAGCCAGCGGCCCGAAGCATTGGCTAAGGAGATGCAGGAGATTGGAGTAAGGCAAATGGTATTTACCGATATTGCGCGCGATGGCACTTTGGCTGGAGTGAATATCCCGAGGATTGAGAAGATGCTTGAGGCCATTTCCGCGCCCCTGATTGTCGCCGGAGGGATTGCTTCGCTGCAGGATTTGATTAAGCTAAAGGCCTTGGAGCCCAAGGGACTAAAGGGCGTAATCGTCGGCAAGGCGCTTTATGAAGGTAAATTGGATTTAAAAGAGGCAATCGCGGTATGCTGACTAAAAGGATCATCCCTTGTTTGGATGTAAAAGACGGTCGGGTAGTTAAAGGCGTGAGATTCTTAGGATTGCGCGATGCCGGGGACCCGGTGGAGGTGGCTGCGGTTTATGACCGGCAAGGGGCGGATGAGTTAGTATTTCTGGATATTACTGCCAGCTTTGAAAAACGGGACATCCTTATCGAAGTGGTGAAAAGAACCGCGGAGCAGGTCTTTATGCCTTTAACCGTCGGCGGAGGGATAAGGGATGACCAAGATATCCGCGAGCTTTTGAATGCCGGAGCAGATAAAGTTTCTGTAAATACCGCGGCAGTAAAAAATCCCCAGCTGGTGATTGACGCGGCAGCGCGGTTTGGCAGCCAATGCATTGTCGTGGCTGTTGACTGCCGCCGGATAAAAAACGGCTGGGAAGTTTATATTAATGGTGGAAGAACCCCGACGGGAAAAGACGCAATTAAATGGGCCGTCGAGGCACAGAGGTTGGGCGCAGGAGAAATTCTTTTAACCAGTATGGATTTTGACGGCACCAAAGATGGATATGACTTGGAACTTACTAAGAGGATTTGCGAAAGGGTTGATATTCCGGTGATTGCTTCAGGCGGCGCCGGCAAACTGGAACACTTCTTTGAAGTGTTTGCCCAGGCCGGCGCCGACGCTGCCTTGGCTGCCAGCCTGTTTCATTATCAGGAGTTGACCGTGGCTCAAGTAAAGGAATATTTAAAGAGTAAAGATATTCCGGTGAGGATTTAATCAAGAATGAAAATCTCTGAACGCCGATACACGCAGATGTAACGCGGATTTCCGCAGATTATCTGTGATTATCTGCGTTTGACCCTTCGATTTCACTCAGGGTCAATCCTGAGCGAAGTCGAAGGATTGATTGGCGACAATCTGCGTTAAGAGAATTAAGGGAATAAACAATGGAAAGAGAAAAAATAAGGATAACCAGAAATAATCTGAGTAGACTTGCTTTTGACAAAACCGGGCTTATTCCGGCCATCATTCAGGACTATAAGAATAACGCCGTGTTGATGATGGCGTATATGAATTGGGAATCTTTGAGGCGAACGCTTAAGTCCAAGCAAACCTGTTTCTGGTCGCGCTCGCGAAAGCAATTCTGGGTTAAAGGAGAGACCTCTGGTCATTTCCAGAAGGTCAAGGCAATTTATTACGACTGCGACCTGGATACCTTGTTGATTAAAGTGGAACAAACCGGCGCAGCCTGTCACACTAATCATCGTAGCTGTTTTTATAGGAGATTGATTTAAGAAAATTAAGAATGCCAAATGGCCAATGCCGAATGACAAATAAATTTCCAATTCCCAATTTCCAATAGAGTATTTTAAACTGGACATTTGAGGGTTAAACAAATTTATTTGGCATTTGGAATTTGACATTTGAAATTTATCATAAGATGTATTATCCAACTAAACCTCAATTTATCAGGCTGGCGAAGAAGGGGAATTTGATTCCCGTATACCGGGATATCTTTGCCGATTTGGAGACGCCGGTTTCGGCATTCTTGAAATTAAGCCAAAAAAGTGACTATGCTTACCTTTTGGAATCAGTGGAAGGCGAAGAGAAAATCGCCCGCTTTTCTTTTCTTGCGGTAGACCCGCGAATGCTCTTTAAGAGTAAAGGCAAAGAAATCACCGTCACTGATTTAAGTTCTGGTGTCGCCAGTCAGCGGAGCTTTATTACTGACGCGGATCCCTTGTCGGAAATTAAGAAATTAATGTCACGGTTTAAGGCAGTATCCGTTGCCGGACTGCCGCGTTTTTTTGGTGGGCTGGTAGGATACATTGGCTATGATACGGTTAGATTCTTTGAAGACTTGCCGGATAAAAATTCGGATGAACTTAAAGTTCCGGATACTTTATTTATGCTCTCGGATTTATTGGTGGTCTTTGATCATTTGAAGCATCGCCTGCGGGTGGTCTGTTGCGCCTCAACCGACGGACAGAAAGGGCCGGCTGCGGCCTATGAAGAGGCAATAAAAAAGATTGATCATCTGGTAAGGATTTTGGCTAAACCCTTGACTGCTGCGCTTGAGCCAAAGCCGGCCTACAACATTTTTAAGCCTTCCTCTAATTTTACCAAACCGGCATTTATGCAGGCAGTCTTGCGCGCCAAAGAATATATCCGCAAGGGAGATATTATTCAGGCGGTGCTTTCCCAGCGGTTTAAAATGCCGCTGCAATCCCCGCCATTTTCCGCTTATCGCCTCTTAAGAGCGATTAATCCCTCGCCGTATATGTTCTATTTGAAGTTTAAGGATTTGCACATTGTAGGCTCTTCTCCGGAAGTAATGGTGCGCTGTGAAGACAAGCTGGTCGAGACCCGGCCCATTGCCGGCACCCGGCCGCGCGGTAAAGATGAGACAGAAGACCTTGCCTTGGAAAAAAACTTGCTTTCGGATATCAAGGAAAGGGCCGAGCATATTATGTTAGTGGATTTAGGCCGCAATGATTTGGGCCGGGTCTGTGCCCCGGGTTCAGTTAAGGTAACCGAATTTATGACTATTGAGCGCTACTCGCATGTTATGCACATCGTTAGTAATGTCCAGGGTCGGCTCGCCAGGGGGAAAGATATTTATGATGTAGTGCGCGCCACTTTTCCTGCCGGAACTGTGACCGGCGCGCCCAAGGTGCGGGCTATGGAAATAATCGAAGAGCTGGAAAATACCCGTCGGGGAATTTACGCAGGAAGCGTAGGGTATTTCAGTTTTTCCGGCAACTTGGATACCTGCATTGCGATTCGCACCATTGTGATTAAAGGTAAGCGCGCTTATATTCAGGCTGGCGCGGGGATTGTGCAGGACTCAAAACCGGCAAAAGAATATGCAGAGTCGTTTAATAAAGCCAAGGCGCAGATTATGGCGCTTAGTCAGCTTAAGAACAATTATAGGAGAAGCAAATTTTGACACTAATGTCCGCTAATTTTTTAACGCTAATGGCCGCTGATAGATTCGCGGTAATTAGTGTTCTCAATTAGCGGCAATTAGTGTTAAAACGCTTTTCA
>JBMONJ010000161.1:0-5223 GCA_049324655.1 Candidatus Omnitrophota bacterium
ACCTGGCGTAATCGGCAAAGGCGCTCCATAAAACCACTGGATAACCTTTGCGCGAGAGATGTATCGCTAAGGTCGTACCCCAACCGCCGTCTCCTAAGACTGCAATCTTTCCTTTCATTGGTTTCTTCTCATTATATATTAAGTTAATGCTTATTCAAGAAAAATAAGGGGGTGGTTAAGCTGGGGAGGCAAAAGCGGGTGAACGGAATCGAACCGTCATATATGCTTAGCTTGTCCCGACGCCTTTTATTAACTGTGTGCGTCGGGATCCCGACAAGATTTATGGAGCGAGCGATGGGAATCGAACCCACATATATGGCTTGGAAGGCCATTGTTCTACCACTGAACTACGCTCGCATTATGGTCGGGAGAAGGCTATTGTTCTACCATTGCCCCGACGCCTCCTTATTAACTGTGTGCGTCGGGATCCCGCCTGTTATTTTTACACGAGCGGGAAACTACACCCGCAGTTTATTTGATTACGAGGCCGGTCTTACCGGTCCTTAATTTGGCAAGTTCGAAGCTGTATTCGTAAAGATGCAAGCCCTTGCTGACCGCAATGATTTCTCCGTCGCCAACGCCGATTTCTTCGGACATATATTGCTTGACGAGCTCTAGACCGCCGAGATTCGAAGGAAAACCTCCCCACAAATCCCACGAGCGAAAATACAGAATAAAATGCAGCTTTCCGTAACGCACCCGGGTATCAATCAAACGCAGACAGGGCGGGTCTTCCAACTTCAAATCCGACGGCATACCGATTTCCATTATTGCCTGATTAGTGCCAAACCCGTCGCGCTTATACATCCTGATGACTTCTTCGACCTGATTGCAGTCCAAAGGAATTTCTTTAATCATTTCCTTGCCGTCGTGTATTTCCTTTATTCGCGCCTTGGGGTCAACCAGCCGCTCGCCATAGGTATAATCTTCGGTATCGGTCTTGCAGCCAGTTAACAGATAGGAAAGATACCCATTGATATATTCCATATCTGTGGGCGCGGGAATAGCCATCCCCTCGGGGATAATCGGAATAATTTGATGTCCGGGCCGCTTGACCCTTACTGTAACAAAATCAAATTCCAAGCGGCGCTGCCCCTTGTAACTTCCCCGCTCAATGGTATAGAGATGGCCTTTGTCCAAAATCGCCGACAAGCACTGAAACCACGCATCGTCAAGATCAAAGGCCTCGATATTGACGGGGGTAAGGAATTGTTCGACTGAATTTAAGGTAGGCATAATTTATTTTTTGCCGGCGCCGCCTTCGATAACCCTTACCAAAGGAATGCCGTTATCGCCGGAAGGAATATATACTGTAGTGTGATTGGGGCTGTCTGCCATTTTCATTTGCGCCTGAATCGCCTCATGCTGCAAATACGAAGCAGTAAGGGTCTTATTGATTATCTCCTGCGCCTTGGAAATACCCTCGGCCTCAATCACTCTTCTCTCGGCTTCTTTCTTCTCTTTCTCCAAGACAAACTTCATTTGCTCGGCCTCTTGCTCGGCGCGCAGCTTTACTTCGATAGCCTGACTGACCATAACCGGAAGTTTTATGGATCTTAGAAGAACCTTCTCTAAGATTACGCCCCGTTCCAGAAGCAACTTGCTTAAATCAGTATAAATCTTCTGGGCGATTTCTTCGCGGCTGGAGGTGTACAAGCCCTTGGCTTCATAACCCACGGTCACGCCCCGCGCCACGGAACGAAACTGCGGCTGAATTATAATATTGCGGTAATAGACGCCGACGGTTTTATAGATTTCACTGGCTTTCCCCGGAGAAAGTCGGAAAAGGATAGTAACATCCAAGTCAATAGAGAGCCCTTCTTTCGAGGGGACATTCATAATCTCCGACATCTCTTCGGTCTTAACATTCATAATCACCAGCCGGGCAAAAGGATTAACCAGATTAATCCCCGGCTGCCTTGCCCTCTCAGCCACGCTGCCGAACAAATCCACCACTCCGACAGTGCCGGCAGGAACGATTTTGATAAAACTGCCAAAGATAAAAACTGCGGCAACCAGTATGGCCAATATGCCAAGGATGTTGGTGGATTTATCATAATCGTGATGGCTCATCCGCGTGCTGACCAACGCCACTCCTGCAACCAGAAAAATTATGCCCCAGATTAACATTTTGGCCTCCCAGGTTATAAAAAACAATCAAATACTTTGATTCGGATAGGGGTTAAAAATTGTTCGGTTTTAGTTTGCATGGGATTATATACTTCTTCCCGAAATAAATTCTCTTAGCCAGCTTCGTTTTTTAAACGATTGAGATTTCCAATCAAACTGTAATTTTGATTTGCAGTTTCCGCAAACTCTTCTTATTCCAGAACTTCTTCTGAAAAATGATGAATTATGTCCGAATATACTATCCGCTTTATTCAATCCCTCCATAAAACTCTCTTCTAAATTATCGATGATAATTTCTTTATAGCAGACTGGGCAACAGCTATTCCTTTGTTTGTTGCTATTGCGCGAGAAGATATGACTATGTTGGCAATGATTGTGGCAGTGCCTATTAAGATATTGACGCCAACAGTTATTATCCCAACAACGTTTTCCATCTTGCGCCTACCTTTTTAAATTTATAATCAAATAAAATGTTTCTTCAAAAACGCTCTTCCTGAACCGGTTTTAAAATATTTCTCTAATTTTATTGCAGTAATTTCGTCCTTGACCGCGATATAAGATAATAATTCAAGGGGCCTGTAATTTGCCGTTGACAAATTACTCATCTCTGAATTATGTTCTTTTAAGCGTCTTTCGATATTATTTGAGTAACCGGTATAGATATAGGTTGGCTTCTTTGTGCTTTGAAGAAAGTATACATACCACATTTTTATATTTATGGTGCCCGCCCACGTTCGCCGGAGCTCGACTTCGCTCGCTGAAACTTTAGCGAAAGCGAGCTTCTTCGAGCGAAGGCGAACTACGGCGAGGCATTCGCCGAAGCTCGCCGAAGCTTTAGCGTAGGCAAGCGAAGGCGAATGGGCAGGGACGGATTCGAACCGCCGAAGCGCTTAGCGCAACAGATTTCAAGTGCCCTTAGGTTACCCTAAGGCTTGGACTATTTCATCGCCATGGCTTAAAGCTTTAGGCGGTAGGCACTTAGTCTCTGCACCTTCCCCCGCTGATTCGTTTTGCATTCGCAAAAGCGAATCAAAACAGCGGGGGCTTGGCTCAAGATTGCCCCGCAACCGGGTTCCCTTGAATTCGCCTACTTTTCCATCCCGACATTTCGCCGGAACGCTGCATTTTTTTACAGTCTGTCCCCTTTAGCCACTTGGGTACCTGCCCGGAAAATTTTACGCCGTAAAATTTTTCGGATCCCGATTCCCAACTGAAAGTCGGGACGAGGGACCCGTCACTCCGCTATAACTTGCTGCAATACTTTATAAAAACCCTGACTCACTTTCTATTCTCTATTTTCTATTCTCAATTGTCAAGGCTCAAGCTGGCGAAAGGAATCGAACCTTCAACCCGCGGTTTATCCGTTCGCCTTAACAAACTATTCAGAGCCGATGGAGGGAATTGAACCCCCGACCCAGTGTTTACAAAACACTTGCTCTACCAACTGAGCTACATCGGCAAAATATTGAACGGCTCAGGACCCTCGCGAACCATCCCGAGCAAATGCGAGGGGCAAAACCGCTGCGCTACCATTGCGCCACGCCAGCATTAAAAGTCCAAAGCTCTACCAACTGAGTCCTTCGATTACGACTCAGGACTCAGCCCTGAGCCTGTCGAAGAGCTGAGCTACGCCAGCATTATTTTCAATTCGCCTTTTTTATCGCCGCGGGAATCTTTTCAATGATGTCCGAGGCGATCATTCCGGCTTGCGTTTTTTCCCGGGCTGCCAAATCCCCGGCAATCCCATGCAGATAAACCGCGGTCTTGGCCGCCTGAAAACCTTCTATCCCCTGCGCCAAAAGCGCGGCAACCATTCCGGTTAAGACATCCCCGGAACCGGCAGTCGCCATTCCCGGATTACCGGTTTGATTTATATATAATTTACCGCCGGGCGCGGCGACTACCGTGCGATGACCCTTTAAAATTACTATAGAATTATATTTTTTCGCCGCGCCCAAAGCAATAGTTTTTCGCTGTTGCTGCACTGCCTGCGCAGTAATCCCCAGAAGCCGCGCCATCTCGCCCGGATGGGGAGTAATTATCTTTGCTGCGGGCTTCAAGCTGCAGGCTGCACGCAGCACTTTTAATTTTTCGGCTAAGGCGTTGAGCGCATCCGCATCTATCACCATCGGCATATCCAAGGCTGCCAGCCGGCGAATCAATTTTTGCGTGGAAGGATTGCGCGACAAGCCCGGCCCCATTGCCAAGACCTCGGCTCTTTTAAGTATATCCGATATTTGTGAGAAAGAAGTAGATGATATTGTCCCTTCAGCAGTCTGGGCTAAGGGCCTGGTCATTACCTCGTCGGGAAGTTTCTTCTGTAAAGTAGAATTCAATTTATCTGCGACCCCGACGGTAACCAAGCCGCAGCCGCTGCGCAAGGCGGCCTTGGCAGCAAGCGCTGCCGCGCCCAACATATTGGCGCTGCCGGCCAAAATAAATACCCGGCCAAAATCATTTTTGCAGGCGTATTTTTTTCTGTGTAATAATCGCGCTGGCAACCGCATATTTGTCGGTATGGGCCAAGGAAATTATAATTTCATTGTGGAACTTTTTGTCTTTAAAAATACAATGCGGCCGGCCATGCTGGTCATTAACGATCCGAATATCCTTCCAGTTAATCTTGCGGTTGTCGCCAAAGGCCTTTAACACCGCCTCTTTGGCGGCAAAGCGGGCGGCAAAATGCTGAAAAGGGAAACGGTGCTTCTGGGCATATTCGATTTCCTCGTCGGTAAAGACCCGGCGCATAAAACTCGCTCCGAATTTCTTAACTGCCTTCTTAAGCCGGGAAATCTCGATTATATCTATTCCGCTGCCTAATATCATTTTTTAAATGAAAACCTTTAAAAAAATTTTAGAGCACTAATTGCCGCGAATTCAATGCTGATTACCGCTAATTCTTCTCGAGGGATTAGTGGACCTTAGCAATAAATTAGCGGAGATTAGCGTCTAAAAACCTCTTCTTCCACAGTATAATTTTATTTTATCAGCTGCAGCATTTCCTTTACTGCTTGCGGCAGGCCTACGAATACCGCGCGCGAGATAATGGAATGGCCGATATTTAATTCTTCAATTCCTTCAATATTAGCTACT
>JBMONJ010000162.1:0-5143 GCA_049324655.1 Candidatus Omnitrophota bacterium
AAAAATGCTGGAGGCAAGGCCTCCCATAAGCACTATCTTAACCTTACTTTTGCGGGACACCTTAATTAATTTATTTAATACCGTAAATAAAATGTCTCTCGTCATTTTAACTTAGCCAACCGGCTCAAAACCAAACAATCTTCTTTAAGGTGTGCCAGCCGAATCTTCTTAAGCCGCCTCTTTAATGCCATAGGCTTAAGATTGTTTCTTAAAAACTCAAAGGTAAGATCACACAGATCCAGCCATATGTTTAATTTCTGCTCACTTTTAAGATTTAACGTGTGATTCATTAGAACTGTCCCAAAAACCGCAAATCGTTTTCGAAAAACAACCGGATGTCGTTGATGCCGTATTTGAGCATGCAAATTCTTTCAACTCCCATGCCAAAGGCAAAGCCGGTGTATTTTCCCGCCGGATACCCTACGGCCTTAAACACATTGGGATGCACCATGCCGGAGCCTAAAATCTCCAGCCACCCTTTTCTGCCGCAAACCGAGCAGCCTTTGCCTTGGCAAATAAAACAGGAGATATCCACTTCTGCCGACGGCTCGGTAAACGGAAAAAAGTGGGGCCGAAAACGCATGCGAATTTTTTTGCCGAAGAATTCCCGGCAAAAATATTCCAACACTCCTTTTAAATCGGAAAACTTTACATCTTCGTCCACGAGCAGGCCTTCGACCTGATGGAACATAAAACTATGGCTGGCATCCACCGCATCCGGGCGATAAACCTTGCCCGGCACCACCACGGCCAAGGGTGGTTGGTATTCTTGCATCACCCGCACTTGGCCCGGGGAAGTGTGACTGCGAAGCAATAAGCGGCTGCAGGCTACAGGATGCAGGCTACAGGCGCTTTTGCCTGCTGCTTGAAGCGTGTCGCCTGCAGCTGACGCTTTGAGATAGAATGTATCGAAGGCATCACGAGAAGGATGCTCCAGAGGAATGTTCAACGCGGTGAAATTGTTGAATTCGGTCTCAATCTCCGGGGTCTCAATAATCCGAAAACCGATTTTGGCAAAGATAGCGCAAATCTCTTCGCTAATTTGGGTAAGGGGATGGACAGAGCCGAGATTGACCGCCGCGCCCGGAAGGGTGATGTCTATTTGGGGCGCGGCGGAAGATGCAGTTTTGAATGTCGCTACTTTTTCCTTGATTAAGACGGTCAGCCTGGCCTTCAATTCGTTGGCGCGTTTGCCCACATACGGCCTTTGCTCAACGGGCAGATTGCCCAAGCCGGATAAAATCTCGCTTAAAATTCCTTTGCGGCCCAGATATTTTACGCGCAAGGCCTCTAAGGAAGCTGCATCGTTTGCCCCGACAACTGCCGCTTCTATCTCGCAAGCCAAACTCTCAATATCAACAGACATACGCTAATTCCTGCCAAAATAAAAACCCAATACTTTTTGCGGACATCAAAACCCACTTGCCGCCGGCAGCCCTTTTTTACAACCGTAAGCTCCTCGGCATGAATATCCAAATCTCCGCCATGCTGTAAACAGGCGCGGTGAAAGGTGCCGCGAATTTCTATTATATCACCGCTGGTCTTGTAGCCACCAGTAAAAGTTATGGCTGAGGCGAGTGAAATTGGGAGCCAGATACCCAGCGCGTTTGCTCCATCGTTTAAATTCACCCAAGCAAACGCGCCGCGCCGCATCACCTCTCCCACGGCCTCGCCCTGAAAAATAACCATTTTCCCGTCGTATTCCTTGGCATGCTCGATGAGTTCGGTGGAGCTGATGGGTTTGGCGTATGCCTTGGAATTCAAAATCCAAAATCCAAATATCAAAATGACAATGTAAAATGCAAAATGATTTTGGATTTTACTTTGTAATTTTGATTTTTGATTTTTGATTTTTGATTTATTCATCTGCCCTTCACCCACGCCACAAAGAGCGCCAACAAGGCGAACACGGACATAAATTCCAAGCGGCCCGCCCACATTTGAATGATGTAGACTATCTTTAAGGCAGCCGGCATGGATGCCGCCGTTATCCCGCAGGATAATCCTACGTTCGCCGCCGCAGAAGTAGACTCAAATAACGACTCCATAAACGGATAACCCAAGAGCATCCCGACGATGGCGCCGCCAAAATACAGTATGAGATACGCCAGAAGGATTAAGGCTACGGAGCGCACCTGTTTTTCTTCAAGAATCATAGCTTTGATATGATGAAATTTTTGGTGGGATATTGCCCCCTCGGGAAGCATAATCCGGCGGATATCCTCAATAAATGCCTTGGCAACCACGCCAAGGCGCAATACCTTAAAACCGCCGGTAGTTGAGCAGGCGCTGCCACCAATCATCATCGCGCCAACAATGCCCACCAGCGCCAGCTGCCCCCACTCCCGGATAAATTGTTGCGCATAAATAGTTTGGTAGCCGGTGCCGGTGTGGCCGGAAATCAGCTGATAAAATCCCTTGCGAAATATTGCCAAGATTTCCGGATAAACCCCCATCTTTGCCAAATCAAAAGCCACTAGAAAGAAAGTAATCATCACGGTGACAAACAGTGTCACCGTTTCGATATTACGCACGATCTCCTTGCGGTTACCAGTCCATAAGGCGTGGTGCAATTTAAAATTTATCGCGCCCAATAACATTATCACCACCGTTACTATCTCATAGCCTAAGCTGTGGTAATATAAAATATTCTGCGACTGGGGAGTAAAACCGCCGGTATCAAAGGCAGCCATAAAAATGCAGGCCCCGTGAAAAAATGCTCTTCCCGGTGACATCCCGATAAACCAGCCGGCAATTCCCAGTGCCAAGGTACCGAGGACCAGATATACCAAACTTACCAACCAGATAAACCGCGCAGTCTCAATGATGTTGGGCAACACCCGCTCATCGCGCGCCTCACCCACATACATCTTAAACGCACCGGAAATTCCCCGCACCAAAAAGGTCAAGGCCACCACCATAATCCCTTGTCCGCCCATAAACATAATCAAATGGCGCCAGAAATTATGCGCATAAGATAAGTGATCCAAATCCTGCACTAAAACCAAACCGGTAGTGGCAAATCCGGACATTGCATCAAAACTGGCATCCAAAAACGAAAGCCAGTGGCCGCTTAAAAATAAAGGCATTGCGGCCAAAAGCGCCGCTACTATCCACGACAGCGACACCACCACCATACCATGCATCCATGCCAAATCCTTTTCCGTGCGGCAGAAGATAATGAAAAGGTTGCCCAAAATAACACAGGCGAAAAATCCCAAGAGAAAATCCGCGACCGGACCGGGCTCGCGGAATAAAAGACCGATCATCACCGGAAAGAGCATAAAAAATCCTAGGCCGATGACTACCTTGCCCAGGTAATAACCTATAACTTTAAAATCGTCAATTTGCGGTTTAAGAACCATTATTTGAAAATTAGAATGGCCAGCCAACCAATAAGAAATGCCGCAGCCATAATCGCCGCGGCATAGCCAACCTCGACCAGAATCCCCAAAGCGGCTTGTAGGATTTTTCTTAGCATTTTATAGTTTTCCGACGAGATTCTGGATAAGCTGCTGCTCGTTCTCAATCAGGGTCAGGGCAATGATGTCGTCGCGGGGCAAAAGTACGGTATCCCCTTTAGGCACCACGACCTCGCCGCCTCTGACAATGGAGACCAAGACCGAACTGGGGGGGAGGGTTAATTCCTGAAGTGTTTTATTAATCACCGGCGAGTCATCGGCGAGGTCAACGCGCACGAGGGCGAGCTTGCCGCGCTTAAAGCTTAAAAGATTTACAAAGTCAGAGAAGGAGACTTCTTCCTCAATTATCTTGGCAATAATGGCTGTGGCGTCAATAGGCACATCCACGCCTAATTCATTAAAGGCGCGGGCGTTTTTAGGATCGCTTACCCGGCCAATGGTGCGCGCAACCTTGAAACGCTCCTTGGCTAACTGGCAAATAACAAAATTATCCTCATCCTCGCCAGTAACCGCAGCCAGACAGTCGGCGCGGCCGGCTCCGGCTTGCTCCAAGAATTGGGGATCGCAACCATCGCCATTTACCACTACAATATCCAATTCCTTGGCCAGCTCTTCGCAAAGATTCTTGTCCTTCTCAATAATGGCCACGGCGTGCTTGTCTTGAAACAAGTGCTTGGCCAAGAAATGTCCGACTCTTCCGCCGCCGACAATTACTATATACATATATTATTCCTTAGTAATATGGAAAATCTTCCTCACCTTTTCCAAGCTGGTAGTCTTAACCACGCCCATTACCTTGTCGCCTTTTTCCAAAACCGTCTGGGAAAGCGGAATTGACGCTAATTTTTTCTTGTTAACTACGGTCACGATCAAAAACTCCCCCGGCATATTGACCTCTTCCACCCGTTTGCCTTTTAATTGCTCATCGATGTCAATCTCAATCACGCCCAATTCGCCGGTTTCAATTAGATAGCTAGAGAAACGGCTCTCGACGATTTTGTCGCGCAGCATTGAGGCAAAGAGGATGGTGCCACTGATAACATTTAATCCCAAGGCCTGATAAATGCCGGCGCGCTTGGGGTCGTAAATACGAGTAATGACCTTGGGCACATTAAAAAGTTTTTTGGCCACTTGCGAGGCCATAATATTGGTGTTGTCGCCATTGGTTACTGCGCAAAAGGCATCCGCCTTTTTTATGCCGGCCTCAATCAACAACTCGGGATCAAAACCATTGCCCTTAAGAGTAAGGCCGTTAAAGGTCCCGCCCAAGCGGCGAAAGGAATCGGCGTTATTATCAATAATCACCACATTGTGGCCCTCGCGGGCCAGGATGTTGGCCAACTCCGAACCCACTCTTCCGCAGCCTAAGATTATGATATACATAAAAATCCTACGGTAGTTCTCGGTCTGGGTATCGGTATGGGTAACATCCTCCTTCGCCAAGGCTTCGGAGGACAGCCCTTCGAAGCTTTAGCGGAGTAGGGCGTCGGGTTGTCGTTGTGGTTGTGGTTCTCGTTTTTTAACGACAACTAAACCGACAACCAAAACCAGACGTTACCGATACCTATACCGAAACCGAAAACCTCTTAACATGTTATCCTTTTGCGATTTCTACCAATTTGCTAAAGCTTTCCGGATTGCTGATTGCCAGCTCAGAAAGCATCTGGCGGTCAATGGCAATATTGGCTTTTTTAAGCCCGTGCATAAACCGGTTATAGGTC
>JBMONJ010000163.1:0-5043 GCA_049324655.1 Candidatus Omnitrophota bacterium
TCCCAGAACTCTGCGTTTATTGGCAGGCGTTTGACGGGAAAAGTGGAATACGCGATTTGCGCGGGGAAAATTGTTTATCAGGCATGAAATTTATTCAGACCCGGGAATTGGGCCGGCTGGCGAGATGGCTGAGGATTTTAGGTTTTGACACTGTATATTTTAGAGGCAGCAACCGTTCCAGCTTGGTGATTACGGCTTTAAGAGAAGGCAGAATAATTGTAACCCGCAATTTGCGCCTTGCCGCGCCGACAGGAGTTAAATTGGTCTATTTAAAGGAAGGAGCGGTTGAGGAGCATTTAAAGCAGCTCTTAAAAGCATTGGATATTAAGATTGATCAGGGCCGGCTGTTCACCCGCTGCCTTTTATGCAACGCGGTTTTAGTCAGTATTGATAAAGAGAAAGTGAAAGATAAGGTTCCGGAATATGTTTATCAGTCGCAGGAAAGTTTCAGTGCCTGCCCTGACTGTCAAAAAATTTATTGGGCAGGCACCCATTGGGGCAAAGTCGTCGAAACCCTAAAAACAATAAGCTAACTATGGAATTCATTGCTGATTTCCATGTGCATTCCAAATATTCCCGCGCCACCAGCCGGGATATGGATGTGCCCCATCTGGCAAAATGGGCCAAGCTAAAAGGCATTAAGCTTTTAGGTACCGGAGATTTTACTCATCATCTCTGGCTTGAAGAGCTGCGCCGTTACCTCGAACCCTTGAATAACGGTTTGTATGTTTATGAAGGCGTACATTTTATGCTCACCTCGGAGGTCAGCAGTATTTATTCCAAGCGGGGCAAGGGTTATCGGGTGCACACCATGATCTTCGCCCCCTCTTTAAAGGTAGTCGAAGAGATAAATCGCACGCTCGCCGGTTTAGGCAACCTCGCCTCCGACGGCCGGCCGATATTGGGAATAGACGCTAAAGAAATTGTTCGGATGGTAATGGATATTTGCCCGGATTGTTTTATAGTTCCCGCGCATGTGTGGACGCCGTGGTTTTCCGTCTTTGGCTCAGCCTCGGGATTTGATAAAATCGAAGACTGTTTTGAAGAGCAGACTAAACATATTCATTGTTTGGAAACCGGGTTGTCTTCGGACCCGTCTATGAACTGGCGCTGGAGCGCCTTGGATTGCTTCAGCTTAATCAGCAACTCCGACTCCCACTCGCCGCAGAAAATCGGCCGCGAGGCCAATGTCTTTGATTGCGTAATGGACTATAAGGAAATTCTCGACGCCCTGAAGAAAAAAGATAATCAAAGGTTTAAATATACCATTGAGTTTTTCCCCGAAGAAGGCAAGTATCATTTTGACGGCCACCGCAATTGCTCGGTGAGATTTTCTCCAAAGGAAAGCAAGGAACACAAAAATATTTGTCCTAAATGCGGCCGGCCCCTGACTATCGGAGTGATGAACCGCGTTGATCAATTAGCCGACCGGCCAGAAGGGTTTAAGCCACAAAACGCTATTCCCTACAAGAATCTTATTCCCTTGGATGAAATCATTGCCGATGCCAAAGGGGTTGGCAAAGGAAGCAGTGCCGTGGAGAAAGACTATCTCTCGAGCGTCGCAAAATTCGGCACCGAGTTCGCGGTTTTAACGCAAGTTCCGGAAGAGGAATTGCGGAAATCCATCGCCGGAAAGATTGCCGAAGGAATCATACGGGTTAGAAAAGGCAAGGTCAAGCTTCTGCCGGGCTTTGACGGCGAATACGGCAAAATCGAAATCTTTGGCCAAGAAGACGCCTCCCGGCAAGGCGAAGAGCAGCTGAGCTTATTTTAATGAGGGCACAATTTACGGAACGAAGTGACCGTAAATTGTATGCCCGAATTAACCTCGCCGAAGCCAAAGGCGAAAGCTCTTTGGCGAAGGCGGGTATCAACCATAGAATTATGCGCCTGTCCTTCGACTGTGCTCAGGACGGGCGCACCCAAACTTAATTGAATGTGCGCCTGTGGCCTAACGGATAAGGCAACAGCCTCCGGAGCTGTGTATGACAGTTCAATTCTGTCCAGGCGCGCTTTTCTCAAATTGATAAAGATATGAAGATAAAAATCGTCGGGGTGATTGGCAGCCACGCTTGTGATAAGGAAGTGGAGAAAATCGCCCTAAATCTTGGGAAAAAACTATCTAATGTGGCGAATTATTTGGTTTGTGGCGGTCTATGTGGAGTAATGCAGGCAGCTTGTCAGGGTTTTAAGCAGGGCGGTGGCGTAACTATTGGTATTATACCAAGTTACAACAAAAAAGACGCCAATCCCTACGTAGATATTGTCATCCCCACAGGCTTGGGTTTTGCCCGTAATGTTCTGGTAGTCAAGAGCGCTGACGCAGTAATTGCCCTGCCTGGGGAAACCGGCACCCTTTCCGAGATTGCCTATTGCCTGCAATTCGGCATACCGGTGATCAGCCTTAAATCCTGGGATATCCCGGGAGTTATAAGAGTAGAAAGTGTGGACGAAGCAGTGGCAAAAGTGAAGGACCTGATATGAAGGCAATATTAGTTTTAGAAGATGGATTCAGTTTGCAGGGAGAAGCCTTTGGCGCCACAGGAGGGGTTTTTGGCGAGGCAGTGTTTAATACCGCAATGACCGGTTATCAGGAAATTCTCACCGACCCTTCTTATAAGGGACAGATTGTGACCATGACCTATCCGTTGATTGGGAATTACGGGGTTAATGACGAGGATGTGGAGAGTTGTCGTATCTGGGCCGAGGGTTTTGTGGTTAAAGAAAACAGCGCGCTTTATTCCAATTGGCGCGCCGGAAAAAGTTTGGATGCGTATTTGAAAGCGCAGAATGTCGTCGGCATTAGCGGAGTGGACACCCGCGCGCTTACCCGGCATATCCGGCTTAAAGGCGCGATGAAGGCCGGGATTTCCTCGAAGGATTTTGATAAAGAAGATTTTTTAAAAAAGGTTAAGGCCTCGCCGGGGATGGAAGGCCGGGACTTAATTCCCGAGGTGACCTGCAAAGAGATGTATCAATGGAACCCGACGGGAAAACATAAGGTTGTGGCTATGGACTTTGGCGCCAAGTTGAATATCCTGCGGCTGTTGGCTGCGCATAACTGTTGCATAACGGTCGTGCCTTCCACCACCAAGGCCGAGACGATTTTAAAAATGCAGCCGGACGGGTTATTCTTATCCAACGGCCCCGGGGACCCGGCAGCGCTGGGTTATATCATTGCCGAGATAAAAAACCTGCTGGATAAATTTCCCATTTTTGGAATTTGTCTGGGCCATCAACTGCTGGGGTTGGCCTTCGGCGGAAAAACTTATAAATTAAAATTCGGTCATCACGGCGCCAACCACCCGGTAATGAATTTGGCAAATAAGAAAGTGGAGATTACCAGCCAGAACCATGGCTTTAATGTAGATATGCGGACTTTGGATGAAAAAGAAATCGAGACCACCCATATCAATCTTTATGACCATACCGCCGAAGGCCTGCGTCACAAGCGCCTGCCGGTCTTTAGCGTGCAGTATCATCCCGAGGCCTCGCCCGGCCCTCACGATTCCCGCTATCTGTTTGAACACTTTGTGTCGCTGATGAAAAATGCCCAAAAGAACTGATATCCGCAAAATTTTAATTATTGGCTCCGGCCCCATAATTATTTCCCAAGCCTGCGAATTTGACTATTCCGGCACTCAGGCCTGCAAGGCCTTAAAGGAAGAAGGCTTTGAGGTGGTGTTGGTAAATTCCAACCCCGCCACGATTATGACCGATCCCCAGTTTGCCGATGCCACTTATATCGAGCCGATTACTCCGGAGATCGTCGAGAAAATCATTGCCAAGGAACGTCCCGACGCGCTCTTGCCGACCTTGGGCGGGCAGACCGGGTTGAATACGGCAATGGAAGTGGCGCGCCGGGGAATTTTGAAAAAATACGGGGTAAAAATGCTGGGCGCTGATGAAACCGTGATTGCCAAGGCCGAAGATCGCCTGCTGTTTCGCGAGGCAATGAAAAAGATTGGCTTGGATGTGCCTAAGAGCGGCTTGGCTTACAACCTCGACGACGCCAAAAAGATTTTGCAGGAGAGCGGCCTGCCTTTGGTTATCCGTCCGGCGTTTACCTTAGGCGGCACGGGCGGCGGCATTGCCAACACCGAGGAGGAATATTGGGAATTGAGTTCGCGCGGCTTGGAATACAGCCCCATTCATCAGGCGCTTATCGAGGAGTCAGTAGTGGGCTGGAAGGAATACGAGTTAGAGGTAATGCGCGACAAAAAAGATAATGTGGTGATAATTTGCTCTATTGAGAACTTCGACCCTATGGGCGTGCACACCGGGGATTCCATTACCGTGGCGCCGGCACAAACCTTGACCGATCGAGAGTATCAATTGATGCGCGATGCGGCGATTAAAGCGATTCGCGAAATAGGAGTGGAAACCGGCGGAAGCAATATCCAGTTTGCAGTAAATCCGGATAACGGCAGAATGGTGATTATTGAAATTAATCCGCGGGTTTCGCGTTCTTCGGCTTTGGCCTCCAAGGCCACGGGTTTTCCCATTGCCAAAATCGCCGCCAAGCTGGCTGTGGGTTATACCCTCGACGAGATTCCCAATGATATTACCAAAGAGACGCCGGCCTCTTTTGAGCCGACTATTGACTATTGCGTGGTAAAAATTCCCCGCTTTACCTTTGAGAAATTTCCCGGGGCCAGTCCGGTTTTAGGCACCTCAATGAAATCTGTGGGCGAGGTTATGGCAATTGGCCGCACTTTTAAAGAGGCTTTGCAAAAAGGCTTGCGGGGTCTTGAAACCGGCAAGGCAGGATTAGACAGCTTGAAGGTAAAAGGAGAGCTCAAAGAAAAAATGGCCTCGCCTAACCGCGAGCGGATATTTTATGTGGCTGAAGCGCTGCGTCAGGGAATGTCCATTGAAGAGATATTTCATCTGACCAAGATTGACCGCTGGTTTTTACAGAATCTTAAGGAGATTGTGGAGTTGGAAAAAGAGCTGCAAGCTGCAAGCTGCAAGCTGCAAGCAGATAGCGCCTGTAGCGTGGCGCCTGAAGCCTGTAGCCAAAGTTTGTCTTCTGACTTGTTA
>JBMONJ010000164.1:0-5024 GCA_049324655.1 Candidatus Omnitrophota bacterium
ATTTTTGACAAGAGCTGATTGACATTGCCAATTTTGATTACCCGGTTGCCTCCGCTTTCTAAGGCGCGGGAGATCACCTCAATGGTCGAGACAGCGTCAAATTCGGCATTGGCATCGCTGGGGTCGCCGTCCTTGAAACGGTAATCTTCCTTTAGATCGTAGGTTAGGCCAACAACTTTTCCCATCGTTATTTTGAGACGCCAATTTCCGCTAATAAATTAGCGGTCATTAGTGTACAAATTTTTTCAACGGTCTCAAGCAAAAAAGAAGGGACTTCCCCCTTTGCCTAATGCGAGAAGTCCCTTTTCATCTTTCAATTTTAAGTATTGAACCCCCTATATGTTATATAAAAAAATAAATTACAATTTTATATTATAAGATAGTGAAAACCTTGTCAAGATTTTATAGGGATTTTTTCAGCAGATTCGCGGCAGGGAATCAGAAACCAACATATCCACTACGCGCCTGCCACCGGAAGAGGTATTAAGAAAGACTTTTCCCTGCGGCTTTGCCATTACCCCGCCGATGATTTTTGCCTGCCTGCCGAGTGGATGCCGCTTAAGATGGGCGAGAATTGCTTCGGCGCTGTCTTTTGCGACAATCATTACCGCCTTTCCTTCATTGGCAAGGTAAAGGGGATCAAAACCAAGCATCTCGCAGGCGGATTTTACCGCCGGGGTGAGGGGAATGGCTTTTTCAATGAGGCTGATAGCGCGGCGGGCTGGAAGCGCAATTTCGTTTAAAGTGGTGGCCAGCCCGCCGCGCGTCGGATCGCGCATAAATTTAATGGCGCCTCTTTCTTTAAGTAAGGGCAGAATTAGTCCGTCGAGCGCCGCGCAGTCGCTTTTCACCTTAAACTGCAAACTCAACTGTTTCCTCGCGGATAGAACCGCAATCCCATGCAAACCCAAGGGGCCGTTAATAATAATCTGGTCGCCGGGACAGATATTCTGCACGGATAAATCCACCGGCGGAAATACCTCACCGATACCCGTGGTATTAATAAATATTCCGTCGCAAGCGCCTTTCTCCACCACCTTAAAATCTCCGGTCACTACTTTTACTGCGCTTTGCTCGGCCTGCGCTGCCAGCGAGCGGGTAATTTTCTCCAAGGTATTTATAGGAAAGCCCTCTTCGACAATCATTGCGCAGGCGATAAAATGGGGCCGGGCGCCCATCATTACCAAGTCGTTGACTGTGCCGCAGACTGCTAATTTGCCGATATCCCCTCCGGGAAAGAATAACGGCTTGACCACAAAAGAATCACTGGTAAAGGCCAGGCGCCCGGCCCCGTGTCTTATTACCGCGGCATCGCCCAATTTATTTAAAAAAGGATTGCCGAGTATTTTAAGAAAAATATCTTGAATTAAGTCATGCATCAGCTTGCCGCCGCTGCCGTGTCCTAATAGTATTCTGTCCATCATTCTTAATTTCTGTTGTGTGGGTGGGTTATGAGTTGTGAGTTTTTAACTTTCCTCACCCTCACAACTCACTACTCGACACACTACCCACAACTCACCCACAACCACATAACCAAACAAATTAACTTTGAAACTTAACGGCATATCCTTACTCCCACTCTCCGACAATAACGCTTTATCGCACAAACACTGCACAACGGCGAAATCGGCTTACAGATATTCTGTCCCCAAGTCACCAGCAGGGTATTATATTCTTTCCAGAATGGCTTGGGTAATTTTTTTCTTAAGACCATCTCGGTCTCCAAAGGCGTGCGCGTTTTTATATAGCCCAAGCGGTTGGAAATCCGGTGCACATGAGTATCCACGCATACACCTAATTTATTAAAACCTTCGGTCAACACCAAGTTCGCCGTCTTTCTGCCCACGCCTTTAAGCGTCAATAATTCCTCCAATTTATCGGGAACTTTCCCATTAAAACTTCGGATTATCGCGTCGCTGATATTTAAAATATGCCTTGCCTTTACCCGGTAAAACCCCGCGGGATAAATCGTCTTTTCAATCGCCCTTTGCGAGAGACGCAACATCCTTTGCGGCGTCGCGGCCAGTTTGAACAAACGCCGCGACGCCGCAGCCGTAACCGCATCCTTGGTGCGCAGGCTAAGAATACAAGAAATTAAAACCAAAAAAGGGCAGCGCTTCTTGCGGCTTATCTTGGTAACAATGGGCGTGGTAAATCTTAAGACCTCTTTACGCAAGATCGTGACGACTTGGGAAATGGGGAGGCGGCTAATTATCTTTGTGTTTTGGTTTGCGGAATAAATCGAGGAAGCGGTCCTCAAATTCTTTATAGACATTCCAGCTGTCGAGAAGAGTTTTAAGCTCGCTGGCCTTGGAGACATCGGTCTTGGCCTTTTCAAAAAGCGCCTCGATATTTTTCCTCACCGACTCCGGAAGGCGGCTCTGCGCCTCGAGGGCCTTGCGCATCTTATCAATTTCCTCCTCGGTAATCGGCTTGCCGGGCTCTTCTTCAAAAGGCCTTTTCAGATATTCGAGGAGTTTCCCGATTTCCTCCTCCATCGCTTTACTTGCCTGCGAGAGCTCCTTAAAATCCAAAGTAAATTCTAACTGCCGGGCAAACAGCTCTAACACGGCTAACGAGGCCTTGGGATTTTCAATTTGAATGGTGTATAACGGTATCTCGCCCAACAGGCAGGCGCCTTGAAATTTGCGCTCTTTGGCTGAACTTAAAAGCAGACCATTCAGTCCGCTGATATGGCCGCTGTCCAGCGGCTTGGCCTGCAAAGTCTTCAACTCATCCAGTAACTTTTTATCCGTAGCGGTTGCCCAGACCCCGGCAGGCTGGACATGGTCAATTGGCGAGGGAAAAGCGGCAAAGGTATACACGGTCTAAACCCGCAAATCCTCGCAAAGATCCAAGAGTTCTTTTAGATAACCCTGACTCTTTTCCGGCGATGGCTGGGCCTCGCCCACAAAAATAATCAAGTCATTGGCCTCGCCCCGCCACCAATAAAATTCTCCGCGGGGCAGCTCGGCAGTCTTGATTATGCCCCCTTCGATATACGCCTCTAATGGATAAAAATAATCCTTGGGCTCTAATTCGGCAAATTTTATTGCCTTAAGCTTATGCACGAGGTAATCACCGGCCCGCAGGGCAACATTACCCATCCCCGGCCATACCGCGACCAGCACCGGATTCTTGGGGGTAATTATTTTGCTGGGTTTAATCATTTATTCTTCCTTAAACTTCGGGGTAATTTTACCATATCTTTAGCGGCGAATGCAACCTTATTCTCTTCTCGGTGGGGCTTGACCTGCCATAGCGCTTCTGATAAACTATTCTCCTTCGCCTTACCATTACTAAACAGTGGTATAGGCTTCGGAGAATTATTCTGTCGGAGAATATTGCTACGAAACCCTACCACAGTTTAACAGTATAAGGGCGAAGTAGAATAATAAAAAATTATGGATAATGCCATAGAGATTATAAATGTCAGCAAATGCTTCCTGGCTTCAAGGCCGGTTCTTTCTCATCTTAGCCTTGAGGTAAAAGCAGGCGAATGTTTTGCCGTGTTAGGACCAAATGGCGCGGGAAAAACCACCCTCCTTAGAATACTCGCTTCCCTCATCCTGCCCGACGAGGGACAGATAAACATTGCCGGTTATGATTTAAAATCGCAGGAACAACTCGTCAAATCTAAAATCGGACTGGTTACCGGAGAAGAGCGCAGTTTTTACTGGAGGCTGACCGGCAGGCAGAATCTGGAATTCTTTGCCGCTTTTTATAATCTATCCCCTTCCTTAGCAAAAAAAAGAATAGTCCAATTGGCAGAGCGACTGGGGATTGCCGCTTTTCTCAATCAGCGGATTAAAGAATACTCTACGGGCATAAAACAGAAGGCGGCAATTATAAGAAGCCTGCTTAGCGATCCCCCCATTTTGTTAATCGACGAACCTACCAAAAGTCTTGACCCAATGGCGACCCAAGATTTAAGGGAATTCCTTAAAGCGCTTTCGGTTAAGCAGGGGAAGACAATTTTTTTCTCCACCCATCAAATTTCCGAGGCAGAATTCTTAGCCGACCGTCTGGCCATACTCGACAAAGGCTGCATCAAGGCCTGCGGGACCGTCTCGGCGCTCTGTGGGCATAGCACCTCTCTCTATGAGATATTTACCCGCTCAACCACCGACAGGGATACTGCGGAGGAACGATGTCGCTTGGGAAATTGACTGCTTTTCTTAAAAAGGAATTTTTTGTCGAGATAAGCTACCGATTCGCCTTCTTCCTACAGATATTCACCATCGCAACCCGTCTCTTTATCTTTTATTTTATAGACCGACTTTTCGGAAACCACATCGTTACCCAGCTTAAGCCTTATGGCGTAAGCTATTTTCCTTATGTCTTCCTCGGCTTAGCCTTTTTCAGCTATATCGGGACGGGGGCGGGAAGCCTAGCCAACCGCATAAGAAACGAACAATTAACGGGAACGCTTGAGGCGATATTGGTCACCCCCACGAATATATTTACGGTGGTGGCCGCTATGGGATTATGGAGTTTTATCTGGGGAGCCTTTAGCGTAGTAATATATTCGCTCTGCGGAGTGCTGCTGTTTGGTGTTAACTTAACCTATGCCAATGTATTCTCGGTTTTGGTAATTCTGCTTTTGACCGCCGCCGCCTTCGGCGGGCTAAGTCTATTGGCAGCAAGCTTTATCCTAATTTTTAAAAAAGGGGAGCCGGTTACCTGGGTGGCGAATACCTTAATGGGAATCTTTGGGGGGGTCTATTTTCCTATCGCAATTCTTCCGGATTGGATGCAGTTTTTCTCTCCCCTCGTGCCCGTTACTTACGCAGTAAGGGCAATACAGTTGGCTGTTTATAAAGGTCTGCCGGTGGCATCATTGGCCGGCGAAATCTGCGCACTACTTATCTTCTCGGTGATTTTGCTGCCCCTGGGCATTTTGTCAATTGAGGGCGCGGCGAGGCTAGCCAAGAAAAAGGGGAGTTTGGGGCATTATTAAACTAATGGGTAGCATTCCTTTTTAGTTTTTTACGCAGCGCAGTAATAAAGCGCCGCAGGGCGCC
>JBMONJ010000165.1:0-4955 GCA_049324655.1 Candidatus Omnitrophota bacterium
CTCGCCTCGGTGCCGAGCACCAACTTACGAAGCACCTCGGCGCGAGGCGGGACTTCGTCGCCGCTCGCCGCTGAAACCCCAGCTGTAGTGGCTCGCGCCTCCTCGCCGGCGAAGGAGAAGGAGTCGCAAGCGGATGCCTTGTTTGATGCGGCGTGGGATTGTGAAGATGATCTTAATGCCGTTGAGCTTTGGAAGCAATATCTTGTGGTTCGTCCCAATGATCCGTATGGTTGGCAAGAGCTCGGTTGGCACTATGATGAATTAGGTAGATATGATGAGGCAATTGCTGCTTATGAGAACGCGCTGAAGCGGAATCCTGAAGATGCGCTTGCTTGGAATAATCTGGGGGTTGCATTTGGATACGGGAAGAGAGATTATCCTGCAGCGCTTAAAGCCTATCAACGCGCCCATCAGCTTGCCCCCCAAAATCGTATTTACCGGAAGAACGTCAAGAACTTATTAAAAGAGTCTGAATTGTCTAAAGATGAGATTGCAGCGGCCGAGCGAGAAGTTGACGCGCGCGTCGCTGAGGTTGAAGCAGCAATTGACGCGCGCTTGGCAATGGAAGCCGACCCCAACATTTCTTATTTAAGAATGAACACCGCCGCGTTGAAAGCACAACTGGAATGGTTGCGGGAGGCATTGCAATATTTCGGCGATGTTAAGAAGAAGAAGGAGGAGAAGGAGGAGGAGGAGGAGGAGGAGATGGTTCGGGAAGCCATAAGCGCGTTAGAGGCAGAGTCAGCCAAATGGGCTTCGGATAATCTTGCCGAGGCGCTGCATCGGGCGGTAAGCAAAGAAGACGCCAGACTTTCCTTGAGAATTGAGATAAAAAGAATTAAAAAAGCCCTGCCTAAGCTGGAAACTAAACTGGCCAAGTCAGAGTCCATCTTGCCGCAGGATAATTTGGACGCCCAGCTGCTTAGATTCGCCGCGCTTAAGAATTTTGCACAGCAGCTTAAGTCCTATCTTAAATTCAACCGGCGCCAGCCCGGCGAGGAAGAAAAGGCGGCGATGTTGGCCATTGCCGTTAAAGAGGAATTGCGCAGTTTAGTTGATACATTGACGCGTAGCGAAGAAGGGCTTAGAGAGAAATTAGATATCACCTCGGAAAAGTTCTCGGCAGAGAAGGTTATTGCGGAAATCGGAAAATATATTGAGGCGGTCTTGAGTACGGAAGACTTCAAAGACATGGAAGGCTTCGAAGACGCGGAATTAATAAAAGAAAACGTGAAGGCGCAGATTGAAAAGGAAATCAGCCAAGGAATTGTGAATTACGCAAGGCGGTATTTCGAGCAAGAAAAGGTAAAAGTTGTCGATGTGGCCGACACATTAGAGACCTTGTTAAATGAATTGCTGAAGGCTATGGCGGCCAAAGAAGAAACAGCGGATAAAGCAGAAGAGATTAGAAATGAGCTTGATAGATTAAACTCAGCGAAAAGAGAGGAATGGAACAAGGAGGAATTCGCTTATTTCCTGCAAAATCGCTTCCTGCCGGGAGTAATAAAGCTTATCAATACTGCTTCCGAATGTGTGTCAGAGGAAAACCGGCTAAGGGCGGAGAAAACCCTGAAGACTGCCGGATTACTCGAGGGGCTCTACGCCAAATTCGCTCCGGCATTAAAGCGGGCGGCACGCAGGGCCGAGGCCTTGTCGGACAAATTTGAGGAAACTTTCCCTGCGCCGGCATTGGCCATTGACCGAAAAATTGATTTTGCCGGCGCGGTCTTGGGCTTCGGCGCAGTAGCGGTTATCGGGATTCTCGGCTTGGCCGCAGGAGTTGCTCACGCCGCGCCGGTGGGCGTTGATTATGGCTTTGGCGCCGAGCTTTATTTTGGGTCCGCACAGACCGCTCAAGAAGCTCTGGCAATGAATACTTTAGATTACGCGACAGTTGCGGAGGAAAATATTTCTACCGCCGTTATTGCTGACCAACAGGCCCCGCCGCCGGTTGCCATTGACACCACCAAAAACAAAGGCCCGCCCGCCGAAGTGCTTTTAGCCTCTGCCGATAGAAATTGGACTCCTGATTTGCCTCCTGCCGAAACTCCGCAGCAAAATACCGTTCAAACAATTCAAGCCAAGGATTTCACGGGTAACTTGCAAACATTTACGGTGGGCGACACAATGTATTATGTCGCTCAATCAGATGGACATATTCAGCGTCATAAAATTGAGTCAATCAATATGAGCCATGGGCAAATGGCTTTGTTCTATTACGCGTGGGGGGCTATCAATGAGGTTCTTCCTGAATTTGTATATGCTAATCGCCGCGACGCAGAAGCAGCGGCAGGGAAGGAGATAAAACTATTTAAAACAACTCCCCAGCAGCAACCGCCTGCCGCGACCACGGAGCTTCAAGCCCAAGACGCCACGGGAAAGCCGCAAATCTTCTCTCCGAACCAAATCGTATATTACCTCACACGAGACAAGAATATTGATTCATTAGCGATTACCAAGATTGAAAATGGCGATATCTATATCCAGTATGGAACAATTAATCGGAACAAAGTATATGTTAACCGCAGCGATGCCGAGGCGGCAGAAAAACAAACCGCTCAGCAACTGCAGTCGGCTCAACAGATTAAGCCTCCGCAGGTCCAGACAGCGGTAACCGCTGCTAAGCCCAGCGCGACTGTCATTAGACAGAATTATTCCAATCTGGGCGCGGCCCAACAGGATATAATTACTTGGGCAGAAAAGAGCAACATTCAGGGCCGCGCCCCGCCGTTCTCCCTCGGCTTTTCCGCCTCACCCGGTCCGGATATCACCATTCCTAAATACCTCGTGTGGAATCAAAAATTTGTGGATATGCTCTCCCGCCAAATCGCTGAAATGAAAGCCAAGTCCGGCCTGCCTGAAATTGCAGTATTCACCTATTATCCTGTTGTTAACGGAACCGACCTTGAAAGAGCCAAACAATGGATGCGCCAGTTGCATCAAGCCGGCGCGAAATTGTATATGAATATTCCCAATGTTGATGACCGCTTTATACCGTCATATTATGTGAATTATTGGAATGACGGCAAATACAGCTATCCGGGTAATTTCCGCGAAGTAGTCGCCGCCTTCAAAGACGAGCCCGGTTTTGGAGGCTGGGTGGTATTTAATGAATATAACCGCACTGCGGCAGACCATCCTGACTGGTACGGCGCCAAGACCAAAGAGCAGGCGATTTTAAATATCCTCGACGCCACCCGTTATGTGGCTTTGGAAATTAAGAAGATCGACCCCAGCCGCCCGGTATATACCGTCTGGGGCGGCTTCCCGGAAAAAGATGAGGTGGAACGCGTGGGCGACGCAGTTGATGGCTGGTTACTCAACTACTATGAGCTGTACAATATCGTCAACGGAATGTTCTTTAAGCGCGGCATCGAGGTGTTTGGCGGCAAGATATTTGGTATCCACGAAACCTCTATAGACAGCCGCGACCCTTGGCTTCCCGGCGAGAATCAGGCCTTGCAGGCGCGGGAAGCGCAATTGATTTACCTTGCCGCGCGCTATTGGGTCGAAGCCCTTAATCTTAGCAACTTTAAATTCCTCTCCTATATGTCCAGCAATGACGAGCCGTGGAAAAGAGAATCTCCCCAAACCGGCCTCTGGAGGACCAATGGAATGCTGGATTTCTTCGACGAGCAATTTTGGGGTTTTTGGAAAGCCGACGGGACTGCCAAGCAGGTGGTTGAGGTCTTGTCCGCGGCAATAAGAGAAGGCCGTTACCAGCCGCTTCAGGTAGTAGAAAATCCCATACCCGAGCCTAAGTTCCTGCTTCATCCGGAAAATCATACCAACGCGCAAAATGGAATTATCAAAAAAGGCATTAATAGCATCGCCATAGGCGACCTTAATCCTTGGTACGAGGCACAGGCCAAAATTGATTCCTTGGTTTTCTCCACGCAGGATGCCGCGGAAAAGATTGAGGCCGCGCGTAAGGCTAATCAAAAATTCGACCTGCTTAACCCGCAGAAAATCCAAGCCCGCTACGACAGCCTGCTTAAGGCAGCGGCAAAAGAAGGGGTGCGGGCTAAGGTTGCCGTGGGCACGCGTTTGGACCTTCTGCTTCTGCATCACATCAACGAGATTGACTCGACTAATGATGCGCTGGCCTCGGAATTAGGCAGGATATTCGCGGCCGTCGGTATTAATTTCGCACCGTCAGGGACCGTGGGTAGCAAAGAGTTGGCAAAATTAACCATAGACGACGTGGACTTGCCGGTATTGTTTAGCGTTGGTATTGCCGGCAGCTTCCATCAGGAAACCGAGACTTTTAATTTACTTAACAAGGCCTTAAGAACTAAGTTCGATTTGAATCTCCCGACTTGGGCGGTGTTGGTGAATGCGGGCCTTAAGTCTTGGAGCGGATTTCAGGAGCGCCGGTTAAATGTAGATGCCGGCGGGGTGTGGTTTCCGAATTGGGGCATCACGAGTTGGGTTTTAGATCATCCGGAGTTTATGAACAGCCCGGACATTAATAAAGACACCACCCAATTAGATACCCGGCCGTGGGTCAATGGTGGCAAGCAAGGAACCTTCTATAATCTTACGCCTGTGGATTTGTTTTTGAATTTACAAGCTGAGCTGCTCAATCAGATACCGGTGATTGGCAAGAAATGGTTTAGAGACGCCAAGAACACGGCGTGGGATAAACTTTGGGAGCATTATGTAAAGGATAAGAATTATCTGGCGGTGATTGTCTTTGGCTGGCGGGAGCTGTTGATTTATTCCCAACTGCTGCGCAGCCAAGATCCCAATATCCGCTATTTTGTGGAGCGGCCGGCCAAGGATGATCCTAATACGCCGGAGGATGATGTGGAGTATGTGGATTACTATAAATATGACTCGCGCCATCCCGAAGATAAATTGTGGCTTTCCCGCGCCCTGCGTTTCCCGAAAGTTACCATTAAAGTAGAAGGTAAAGATACGGTCGTGGTAGCCACCGAGAAAACCGCCAAAGA
>JBMONJ010000166.1:0-4920 GCA_049324655.1 Candidatus Omnitrophota bacterium
TTCCTCGACCACCGCAACACCCTCTTCTTCTTTTTCCTCTTCGTAATCTTTGATTACCTCGCTGACCGAAGTAACCACTCCTTTTCCGTAATAGGAATTTATGGCCCTTAAGATATCGGAATCGGTAGTCATTGCCATATCCACATCCAGGCCGGTGAGATTCTTCAAATCGTCAACGGCGAAGATATTGAAGGGATCGGACATCACCACGGTCAGCGTAGAGCCAATCTTAGAGATAGGGATCATATGGTATTGACGGGCAAGCCGTTCCGGAACCAGCTTGAGCAAATCGGCGTCGATTTTATATTTGGCCAGATCAATAGGCGGGATATTTAATTCCTTGGCCAGCACAATCAATAATTCCTGTTCGGTAATTAACCCTTTCTCCAGCAGAATCCGGTCAAGGTCTTCTCCTTTTTCTTTCTGCCGGCGCAGGGCATCAGTAAGATCCTCTTCGCGGATTCTCTTTTCTTTAATGAGATTGTCAATAATCTTTCCCTTTAATGTCTTGCTCATTGGGATCTAATCCGGCGCGGTAACCCGCACCACCTCTTCAAGGGTGGTGAGCCCTTTAATGGCCTTTAAGAGTCCGTCCTCGCGCAAGGTCTGCATACCTTCTTCGCGGGCTACGGCCTTGATTTTCCCTTCCTCCGCACGCGCCAGAATCAATTCTTTCACCTTTGGACTTAACACCAAAACCTCGGCTATCCCCACGCGGCCGCTATAGCCGCAATTAAAACAATATTTGCAGCCCTTGCCACGATAGAAAACCGCATCCTTGGTTTTGGAGACCCGGTCCAAACCGATTCTGCGGGCCACCTCCTCATCCACCTTATAACTTTCGCGGCAATGCTCGCAGATCCTCCTTATCAACCGCTGGGCGATAATGGAAATCAGCGAAGAGGTAATCAAAAACGGCTCTACCCCCATATTCACGAGGCGCACCACTGAGCCGGGGGCAGTGGTAGTATGTAACGTGCTCAAGACCAAATGCCCGGTCAACGCCGCTTTGATGGCAATGTCCACGGTTTCAAAATCGCGGATCTCGCCGATCATAATGATGTCCGGGTCCTGTCTTAAGATGGAACGCAGCGACGCGGCAAAGGTCAACCCAATCTCCGGCCGGGCAGTAACCTGATTTATTCCCGGCAACTGGTATTCCACGGGATCCTCGACGGTGATGATATTCTTTTCCGGGGCATCCACATATTTGAGAACTGAATATAGCGTAGTAGTCTTGCCGCTTCCTGTCGGGCCGCAAACCAAGATCATCCCGTGGGGACGCAGGGAACATTTCTTTATCGCCTCCAAGGATTTCTCTTCAAAACCCAATCGTTCAATGTCCAACATCGCTGCCTTTTTATCAAGGATACGCAACGCCACTTTCTCGCCTTGATTGGTAGGCAGAATGGAAACCCGGAAATCTATCTCGCGGTTCTCAAACTGGACCTTGAATCTGCCGTCCTGCGGAAGTCGGTGCTCGGCAATATCCAAACCCGCAACTACCTTTATCCTTGAAACCAAAGGCGGATGCAGGCTTTTGGGTGGAGCCTCGACTTCATGCAAAACGCCGTCAACGCGATAACGCACCCGCATCCTCGCCTCCATCGGCTCAATAAAAATATCGCTGGCCTTGGCATCTACCGCCTGTTTTACAATGGCATTGGTAAGTTTTATAACCGGTGCCTCCTGGGTAAGACGCGTCAACTCTTCCACCGCCATCTCACTCTTCTCTTCGGGTTTAACCAGCTCGAGTTTCTCGTCAACGGAGATATCCTTGAGAAGGGAACCAATTACCTCAGAAGAATCCTCGGCATAATAAGTCTCGATAGCCGTCATAATATCTTTCGGCTTGCCGATAATCGGATTGATTTCATATCCGGTCAGCGTCTTCACATCATCAATAGCAAAGATATTGAGGGGGTCGGCCATAGCCAGGGTAAGACTTTTTCCGATCTTGGAAATAGGGATAATCTGGTAGGAGCGCGCCACCTCATTGGGAATAATCTTTAAAACCTCGGGATCAACCTTTACGCGGGAAAGATCCAAAGGCGGCAAGCCTAAGCTCTGGCTTAAAACCAGGGTCAGATCGCTCTCGCTAATGAGCCCAAGCTGCACGAGAATGTCGCTTAACCGGCCGCCCTTTTCCTTTTGCTCGGCCAAAGCCTTTTCCAAGTCCTGCTGCCGGATAAGATTGTGCTTGATAAGTATCTCGGTTAAACGGTCCTTAAGCGAACTCATTTTTTCCCTGTGATTACAGCGATTTTTAAAAGATTACAGCGATTGCCTGACTAACTAATCGCGGGAATCGGTTTTTAATCGCCGGAATCATATTCTAAATTATTTATTTTTATTCTGGAAATAGAAATCAATGGCCTTACGGATATCCGTAGTCGTGCTAACAAAAACCTGCACGGCACTTCCGCAGATCATCTCGATATCTTCTACGGCCTGCTGGTTTAAGGGGTTGGACATTGCCAGCGTCAGGCTTTTACCGATTTTCCCGATAGCTATAAGGCAGTACTGGCGGCAGACATTCTCGGGGATGGACCTTACGACATCAGCGTCAATCTCGTAGTTGGACAAAGGCAAGTAGGGGAAACCATACTGGGAGGTCAGGGCCTGCGCGATTTGCTCTTCGCTGGCAAAGCCAAGTTCTACCAAAATCTCTCCTAAGAGGGCGCGCTTGTCTCGCTGCACCGCAAGGGCCTTCTCTAACTGTTTGTTGTCAATTACCCCCTTTTCAACTAACAGTTCGCCTAATTGTTTTTTTACGATTTTGTTTAACGGCTGCATCTCTGTGTTTTGAGGATGGGAATGGGTTGTGTGTTGTGAGTCGGGTTGTGAGTATTGAGGATGAGGTAGAATATCCTCACAACTCATCCCCACAACCCGACCCAATACCCACAACTCACCCGCAATACCTACTAGTCTAAGCGATAACCTTGTTGCTCACCGACTCACCCTTCGCTTTCTTAATGAGCTCTACGGCCTTGGAGATCAAATCTTCGGCAGTAACGCCGTCAATAGGATTTTCAGTGACCGCGCCAGTGGCGGTAAGCCGGCGATTTTCATCCTTTTCTTCAGAAGACAAGAATTCAATTTTCTTGCGAATCTCCTCGGCCTTATCAAGGCACTGCCGTTTGTTCTTCTCGGGAAGGATAAGGGCAAACTGATTATCGCTGAAACGTGCGGCCTTGTCGATATCGGTGACGCTGTCAACCAAAACCAAGGCAATCCTTTTTAGAGCCGATTCAGCGGCAATGACGCCGAAGGATTCCAGATACCGTTTAAAACCGTCTACCTCCAAAAGGATGAAGGCGCAGGGCCGCTGGAATTTTATCGCCCTTCTTATTTCTTCATCTAGGCGGGTACGGATATAGGATTCGTTATATAAGCCGGTGAGGTCGTCTTTTACCTGCAGCTTAGCGACATTCTTGGCCAGAAAATCATTTTCCCAGGCAATGGCGATTTGCTTGGCAAAAATCGTCATCAACTCGGCATCGCCGTTAGGATAACCAAAGCCTTTACGATTGTTGCCGACAATAAAAATCCCAATCACCTTATCGCGCGTAGAGATAGGCGCAATCAAAAGATTGGTTAGGGAAAATAATTTCTGCAGCTCTTCGGCTTCCGGGGCCAAGGCACCGGCGCTGTTGACGGTCAGCAGCCTTCCGCCACCGACAATCCGGCCGAGCGCACCCTCCTGTGGTTTTATAGTCAAACGGTTCATTCCCTTATTGGCCAGCTCGACTGCACGCGAACCATGCCCGGACTTTAAGACAAAATCATCGCTGTTTTCTTCGCGCAGGAATAGGGCGCCAAGGGCACACTCCTCTATTTGCATAGCCTTTTCTACTGCAGTTTCCACCACCTGACCGAAAGCGGCGTTCTGGGAAATAAGATTACTTATTTGCAGCATACCGGAGAGAACCAAGACGCGCTTATTTATTTCCAGGTTTATCTCTCGGGTTCTTTCGCTGTAATCCTTCAGCTCCTCCATATTCTCGCGGATGCGATGGGTGAGTTGATTGAGCGAGAAACCTAATTCGCCGATTTCGTCTTCGCGCTTGAGATCGATTTCCACCCCCAGCTCTCCTCCGGCGATTCTTTTGGCTTCCGAGCTCATCTTGATAACCGGATCGATCATTTCCTTTATGGTCCGGTAGCCGGCGCTGGCGAGGATAAGGGTTATTAAAACTATCAGCCCGACATTGAGCTTTAGGTTTATCGCGGCAAGCCAAGAATTGGGAAAGATGAAGTTAAGACAAATAAGTATGGGGATAATCGACATCAGACTTACGGCCACATAGAGCTTTGGCTTAAGGCCGCGGGAGGATATGGACAGATTATGACTGGTTTTTTCCATCGCAACTCCTTTCCAAAAATATCAAAATCCTTTTTTACTATAGTTTATAATTAATTAATTGTCAACGGGTTATTATGCAAGGTTAGAAAACCATCCGGCGTTTATTGATGTTAATTAGCATTCCCACCAAAACTGCAAAGATTAACAATGCCGACCCTCCATAACTTACAAAGGGAAGCACTAAACCCACCACCGGGCAAATTCCACAAGTCATAGCGAGGTTAATCACCACTTGAAATGCTAACAGAGCAACGATGGCGCAAGCCAACAGCGAGCCGAAGCGATCCTTGGTGGTACGGGCAATATTAATCCCGGAATACACAAGTATATAGAAAAGCGCCAACAATACTATCGCGGCAATTAACCCCCCCTCCTCGCCGATCACGGCAAAGATGAAGTCGGTGTGGCTTTCCGGCAAAAAACTCAATTGCCCCTGAGTGCCGGAAAGCCACCCCCTCCCCAAAAGACCTCCGGAACCAATGGCAATCTTCGACTGGATAATCGTGTAACCCGCGCCCAAAGGATCAATATTGGGATTTAAAAAAACGCGT
>JBMONJ010000167.1:0-4899 GCA_049324655.1 Candidatus Omnitrophota bacterium
GGCTAATCTGCTGTATGAATTTATCTGGCATGAGTTCTGCGACTGGTATTTAGAGATCATTAAAGACCGCTTTACCGAGAAGAATGTGCAAATAATCGTTTATAAGGTCTTGGAAAAATCGCTGCGTCTGTTGCATCCTACTATGCCGTTTATAACCGAAGAGATCTGGCAAATTCTGAGCCCACAGACCGGCTCAATAATGGTTCAGCCTTGGCCACATTTGCAGAAGCAGATGATCGACAAAAAGACGGAAGAGAAGATACGGTTATTAATGGATTTGGTTACTAGCGTGCGCAAGGTGCGCAGTGAATGGCATATTGAGCCGGTGAAGAAAATCGAAGTATTGTTGCGGGCGCCGGATGCCGGGATAAGAAAACTCATAGAAGAAAACCTCGGCCTACTTAAGGTTCTCATACGAGCTGAGAAGGTTACTGTTGAGGCGGTATTATCCCGTCCAGAAAAAAGCGTTGCCGGTGTGGTCGGGAAAATAGATTTCTTCCTGCCGCTATCTGAGGTGGTGGATTTTGAGAGGGAAAAGGCGCGCCTTAAGTCCCAGATTGAACAGTATGAAAAACTGCTTAAGGGACTTAAGGCGCGTTTAAAGAACAAAGAATTTATCAAAAAGGCGCCCAAGGAGGTTGTGGAGAAGGAGCGATTAAAAGAGGAGGAATTCAGCGAAAATATCAATCGTATCCGCAGGGTATTAAAACAACTTGAATAGGAGAGAGAGAAAATGCTGCTCGAAGATAAGATTCTAAACGATTATAAGCAGGCAATGAAAGATAGGGATGCCTTGAAGTCTGGGGCTTTAAGTTTTTTGCGCTCTCAGTTTATGAATGCGCGTATTGAGAAACGCAGGGAAAAACTCGACGACATTGACGCAATCGCAGTAATAAAGAAGCTCATTAAGCAGCGGCAGGATTCTATCGAAGGTTTTGAAGCCGGCAACCGTCAGGACTTGGTTGATAAAGAGACCCAGGAAATGGAAATTTTAAAGACCTATCTGCCGGAAGAAATGAGCCGCGAGGCAATTGAGCAAGTAGTGTCCGAGGTCATCGTTGCATTAGGTACCACTTCAATGAAAGATATGGGTAGAGTTATGAAAGAGGTCGCGGCCAAGACCGTAGGCAGGGCCGATGCAAAATTGACCAGTGAAATCGTCAGGAACAAGCTGAATGGATAAAAAAATCCTTAAGCTATTAAGAGATGCTTTAGATGAGGATCGCGCCCGCGAAGATATTACTTCGCGGGCGCTTTTTCCCAAAGACACCCGCGCCAGAGCAGTAATTGTCTTTAAGCAATCCGGAATAGTCTGCGGTTTGGACATCGTCCGACAAGTTTTTAAACTGACGGACAGGCAACTTCACTTTAAGGCGAGATTCGAGGATGGGGATAGGGTTAAAGCCGCAGCGGTTGTCGCCCGCCTCGAAGGCAAGGCGCGGGCGATACTTGCCGCAGAGAGAACGGCCATGAATTTCTTGGGTCACTTATCCGGTGTGGCAACTTTGACTGATAAATATGCGGCCGAGATCCGTGGTTTTAAAACTCAGATCGTGGATACGCGCAAGACTCTGCCTAATTTGCGCCTCCTCCAAAAGTATGCGGTAGCTTGTGGAGGAGGCGCAAATCACCGTTTTGACCTCGCGCAAATGGTTCTGATAAAAGACAACCACAAGAAGCTTCTTAATAATTCTCTGTCCATAGAAGCACTGGTTAAGAGGGCCAGAAAGAAGGCAGCGATGAAGATGCTCGAGATCGAAGTAGAGAACCTGCAGGAGTTCTACGCGGCGCTAAACGCTCATCCCGACATTATTATGTTGGATAATATGAAGATAACCGACATAAAGGCGGCGGTAAGCCATAAACTCCGGTTTCCCGAATTTCATAATATACTCATTGAGGCATCGGGTAATATAGGAATTAAAAGCATCCGGCCGATTGCCAAGGCGGGAGTAGATATGATTTCTATTGGTTCGCTCACCCATTCCGCGCCGGCTATAGATGTTTCCCTGGAGATAGCTTAGAAAGCAGTTTTTAAAAAAGGGAGGCAAAGGATGGGAGAGCAAATAAGCGAGCGGCGTCAATATCCTCGCCTTAATGTTTATGTAGATATACAATATCACATAAAAGAAAATGGCACTCGCTACGGCGGTGGCTCAACTTCGAATATCAGCGCCGGCGGGATCTGTATGATATTCTACGAGGAACCGAAACCGGGGTCGGTTTTAGACTTGGTTATTAATCTGCCTGACGGCCAGCGGGGGATTAATGCCAAAGGCCGGGTGGTCTGGGTAAAGCCGTTCAGTGTCGCCTTGGACCAGAAGGTCCGTTTCGATGCCGGCATTCAGTTTATGAATTTACTCCCGCCCGACAAGCAGCGAATCGATAATTATATTTTTAGGTTGAAATAAAATACTTTTCTAAAAACCCCGATGTACCTTTCAAGAAAAAACTGGAGCACAATTATCTTATTAGCCGTTTTGGGCATCTCTGCGTGGTTAAAGTTTGGCCTGCCCCAGTTTTTCTCTGTGGATTTGTCGGTTGACCGTATTCAGGCCGGCCGGATTGCTGACGATTTTCTTAACAGAAAAGGAATAAACCACATACGGTATCTTAATACCGTGGTATTCATGGAGGACTCGGCGGCCGACCGCTATCTGCAACGAACCATCGGTTTTGATAAAGAAGAAAAATTTATTAAAGAATATGCTTATGATCTTTTCTATTGGGCGGTGCGTTTCTTTAAACCCGGCAGAAAAGAGGAATTTAAAGTGGTCGTGGCCTCTAAGGATGGGAGCGTAGGCGCCTTTCGTCATTTCCTTGAAGACACCCAAGCAGAACCTTATATCGATAAGGACCGGGCTCTCGGACTCTGCCGGGATTTTCTTGAACGACACTTCAACTTAAAATTTAAAGATTACCGGTTTCATGAAGAGCAGATTAAGAAATACGAGAACCGCGTTGACTACAATTTTTCTTGGGAGCACAGTGGCGTATATATACCATGGAGCAAAGAAGAGAATAGCGGTGGGGCCAAGCTGATTGTCAGCGCCGGGACTGCCGGCGACCGGGTGGCGTTTTTCTTTCGTAATACCTTAGATATCCCCGAGAAATTTAGCCGGGCCGTCGAAAGGCAGCTCGCGCTGGGCACATATATCGGAAATATTGCCACTTTCCTCCTGGTCTTGCTTATCGGCTGGTCGATCTTTATTATGGTCCAGCGCCGCAATGATTTGATAATGCACCTGTGCAAGAAATGGTATATCGGCCTCGGGATTCTGATATTTATTTTAGGGATATCCGGGCACTTAAATAATTTCAACACCATACTCTTTAACTATGACACCAGCGCTTCACTGGGGACCTTTCTGGGTAATCATTTTATCCTCTTAATTTATAACACACTTTTCTTGAGTATGACCTTTATGTTGCCCGGACTTTCAGGAGAGTCTTTACGCCAGGAAGTATTCCCAAAGAGGAAAGATATCTCGTTTTTCCATTTCATAAATTCCACCTTTTTGTGCCGGTCAATAAGCAAAATGATTATATTGGGGTATCTTTTGTTTTTTATTTTGGCGGGATTACAGGCTTTGCTCTTTGCGCTGGGACAGCGATTTGCCGGGGTATGGGTAGAAAGGGTGCGTCTCGTGGAATTGTCTTCGGCCTATCTGCCTTTTCTGGCGGCGTTGAATGTCGGGGTAAGGGCCAGTCTCTCAGAAGAGATACTCTTTCGGCTTTTTGGTATTAGTCTGGGCAAGAAATATTTTAAGAGTGCCGCGGTGGCAATAATTTTAACTTCGATAATCTGGGGTTTTGGCCACAGCGACTACGCGATATTCCCGGTTTGGTTTAGGGGTATTGAGGTGGGGATTATGGGTTTGGTTTTAGGATATATGTTTGTTCGCTATGGCATCATCGTGACTATTGTGGCCCATTATGTGTTTGATGTATTCTGGGGCGTGGCGCCTTATTTAGTCAGCGGGTCAAATGTTTATCTTTTCTTAAGCTCACTTGCGGTGGTGCTCTTACCTTTATTTTTCGCCCTTCTGGCTTATCTTGCCGACAAGAGAGAGGAGGAGTGGCCTTTAGAATGGTTGCTTAACCGGCACCAGAAATTCAACTTGGAAGTCCTGCTGGGTTTTATTAAAGATAACCAAGATAAACTGCCTCAGCCGCAAATTTTGCGTTCACAGCTGATTGAACACGGTTGGGATGTCGCCGTGGTAGACTCGGCCATCAAAAAGGCCTACCGGTAGCAACGCCCTTTTTATTTTTTTTCTTTACACCCACACATTTGTGTGGTATAAAGCAAGTATGGAGCAGCAAATCATCCAAGACCTGACTACCCGACAGCGCAATGTCCTGCTTTATATTCAGAGTCATATACGCAAAAGCGGTATTGCGCCGTCTATCCGGGAGATCGCGGCTAACTTCGGGTTTTCTTCAACCGGCACGGTAAGGGATTATCTTAAGGTACTGACCAAGAAGGGGTACTTGAATATTCAGCCCCGTAAATCGCGCCATATTTGTATTAAGTCCGCGTATGGTTTTAAGATTCCTATCTTAGGCGCGGTAATGGCCGGCGTGCCTAATCTGGCTTTTGAAGAGGCGCAGGATTACTTGGCCTTGGATAATTTTTCCAGTAAGCCCGGGAAAGAAGTCTTTGGATTAAAGATAAAGGGAGACAGCCTCAAAGATCGGGGTATATTCGACGGTGATTTGGCGTTGGTGAAGCAGCAGAGTTTTGCCAAGGACGGCGATTTAGTGGTAGCCCTGATGGGCGATGAGGCCACGGTAAAAATCTTCCGTCATCGCAAAGAGCGCACTTGGCTGGAAGCGGCCAACAAACAATACCCGCCTGTCCATAAAGAGTTTTCCATAATCGGCAGGGTCTTTGCC
>JBMONJ010000168.1:0-4885 GCA_049324655.1 Candidatus Omnitrophota bacterium
GATAAAGACGATGTTGGCGGCCCAAGCCGCAGCCAACGGCGGCAGGGAGCCGGATTTGCCGACGGCCAAGAAAACCGCATTGAACACATAATAGAGAAAACCGATGATCAGACACAGACCCAGTGCGGTAAAGGTTACGCCCTTTCTGCGCTTGGTCATCATCCCAAATGGCAGGCCCACCAAAAGGATTATCAGGTTACTGAAGGGATAAGCGACTTTCGCGTGAAAATCCACCTTTAAATTCTGCAGTATCATCTGCGCCCCGCTGTGTTTGAATTTGTCAATATAATCACTTAACTGCTTTAGATTCATTGCCGAGACCTGCAAGCGCTGGCGCATAAAATCGTCCACAGATTCGCGGATGTCCATTACCTTCTCGTCAAAATGCTCTATCTCGCCGGTCATATGGCCTTCCGTGTCGAAATTCAGGATTTGCACCTGTTGGAATTTCCACCGGCCATTTTCCCAGTTGCCTTTAAGCGCGACAATCTTGGATTTTAAATTTTGCTGGTCATCCTGTTCAAGGATAGTTATCCCTTCCATCCGGTTGCCGCCGGGATCAAAGGAATTGATGAAATACAGGCGGTTCTTTAACCCCAAGAAGGTCAGATTAGTAATGGGCGGGGGGCGCTTACGGTGCTGGGAGTAACCCATTCTTTCGTTCTTTATCTTGTCGGTTAAAGAGGCGGCCTGCGGCACCACGGCCTCGTTTACCGCCATTATCAGCAGACCGATGACAACCCCAAACCAGATGATTGGCCGGGTGATCATCCAGAAGTTTAGTCCCGCGGTGCGCATGGCGATGACTTCATTATTCATATTCATCGCACTTAAGGTTAAGAGCCCGGCCACCAGACAGGCGATAGGCGCGGTTTGGACAAAGATTATCGGCAGAAAAGAAAGGTAATATTCCGCCAGCGTGGCAAAGGTTACTTTGCGGTCTAACATCTCGTCAATGTTATTGCAGGCGTCGATTAGACAATAGAGTAAAAGGAAGAGCAGCACGCAGAAAATGAAGATGGTGATTAGCGAGGTTAAAAGATTTCGTTCTAATATGCGCATAGCCGGTAGGTAAATAAAATCCCCAGTCCCCCGAACAGGACATTAGGTATCCACATTATCACTGCGGGAGAGGCAAGTCCTTGCATCCCCAATGCCTCAGCGCCCAATGATAACAGATAGTAAACGGCGACCACGGCAAAGGCTAAAACGAAATTGACCCGCTTTTCCCGACGATGAGTGATTACCGCCAGAGGCAGACCAAAGAGAATAAAGATAAGCGGGGCAAAGGCCATAGCGATCTTTTTATGGACCTCGGTCAAAAGCGGCGCGGTCTCAACGGAGAGACCTTTGTATTTTCTTATCTGGTCAGAGAGTTCGGTTATGGTCATATCCTTGGGTTTCTTGTCCAGTTCATTTTTTTGTTTTAAGTCCAGCGTCAGAAAATAGGTCTTGAAATTCAGCTTATAGAAATTCTCCGGGTTTTTTAAATCCGGCTCATCCGAGGTGCCGTCAATTAGCTTTAACTTGACCTTTTTTTCCTCGGGTAGCGGCACGAATTCTCCGCGTTTGGCCACAATGGTGCGCGTGGGCTTGTCTTTTCCCTGCGGCTCATAAATACGGATATTGGCCATCTTGTTGCCCTCGATGTGATAGATAAAAAGTATCCGCCCGGAAAAGGCATTAATAAAGGTGCCCGGCTCAAGGGCCGCCGCGGGGTTGCGGCTGCCAATATCGGTTAAGGCCTGACGCGAGGCAAAGTGGGCATATGGGACCAGCCGGTCGTTTATCACCACCAAGGCCAGAGAGAAGATAAGTCCCAAATACAAAAGCGGAGTGATGACTTTAAGCAGATGAATGTTGCTGGCGCGGATAGCCAGAATCTCATTGTCCGAGGAGAGCCGGCCAAAGGTTAGGAGGATAGTGGTAAGACAGGCGATAGGCAGGGTATAACTTAGAAGAAAAGGGATGAGGTAGATAAACAATTTCCCGACGAGAAAAATACTCACTCCCTTATTCACGACTAACTGGGTCAGGCGCACGAGATTGCCTAAGAGCATCATGCCGGTTAAGCCTAAGAGCGATATCAAAAACGGGGGGAGCATCTCCCTTAATATATAATTCCTCAATATTCTCATAGCGCTTATTTCAGAAAAATCACAATATACAAATCACAAACCACAAACAAATCCCAACGCCCAATGACCAAATACCAAAACCAACTGTTGGTTTTGGTGTTATGAATTTGGGAATTGTATATTGTTTGTAATTTGTGGCTTGGAATTTGTAATTTAGCTTCATTTTGCGATGGCAAGGGTCAGGACATCCACGCATTCCGCGCCGGACTCTTTTAAGACGCGGGCAGCCTCATTGCAGGTGGCGCCGGTGGTCAGAAGATCGTCAACTATCAGGATTTTTCTTCCGGTAAATCCTGCGGCTTCTTTCACAGCAAAAGCGCCGCGAACATTGTCCCAGCGTGCTTCTTTCTTTAGACTGCTTTGCGGCTGAGTAAAGCGCCGGCGCTGTAAGTTGCCGACAGAAAGAGGGATATTAAAGGCTGCGGCAAGGGGTTGGGCCAGAAGCTCGGATTGGTTGTATTCGCGCTCGCGCAGTTTAGAAGGATGCAATGGAATGGGAGCAAGGCAATCAAAGCCTTTAAGCGCGAGGTTATATTCTTCCATAAATTTGATCATAATTTGCGACAAAGGTTTAGCCAGCTGCGGCCGGTTGCGGTATTTAAAGAGATGAATCAAGTCTTCCATCGGGCCGCTATACTGGAAGGGACTGAAGCACTGCTCAAAATAATAATTTCCTTTCCGAAAAAAAGGGGGAGGATTCTTTTCAAGCTTGTCCGTGCAGCTTTGGCAGAGTATAAGCGGCTCGGCATCCAGCGAATGCCTTTTGCAGAGCAGGCAATGATTTGGGTAGATAAGATTCAAGAGACCGTTTAAAAAATCTCTGAGCATAGCAGGAATATCTTAGCATCTATAAAATAGATTGTCAAAGTATGATAGCAATAGTAAAATACGGACGATGGAAAGTTTGAATATCAACGATTTAAGGCCAAGGCTTTTTAAGCTCATTAGGCAGGACGCATTCTTCTGTCAGAAGATCACCCTCTCCTCGGGCAAGGAGAGTGATTTTTATATTGACGCCCGTCTCGTTACGCTCTCCGGTGAAGGCGCCTTTCTTTGCGCCAGTATCATTTGGGAAATGGTCAAAGATGAAAACCCCGACGCAGTCGGCGGGCCCACCTTAGGCGCTGACCCCATTGCCGGCGCGTTGGCCGCGATAAGCTACCTTAATAAAAAACCGCTCAATACCTTTATTATCCGTAAGGCCCCTAAGCCCCACGGCAGGATGCGGCACATCGAAGGTCACGAATTAAAAGCCGGTGCCAAGGTAGTCTTAATCGACGATGTTGCCACTACCGGCAAATCGCTGGTTGAGGCCGTGGAGAAATTAAGGGCCTACGGCATCAATATCTTAAAGGCCATCGTCATCGTGGACCGGCAGGAGGGCGCCCGGGAGAGCCTCACCAAGGTGAATTGTCCTTTGGTTTCAGTTTTCACTGCCGCAGATTTTCTGAAATAATCCTTAATGCAGATATACAATTTGATTATCGTCGGCGCCGGGCCTGCAGGGATGCTGGCCGGGATACGGGCGGCGGAGTTTTGCGAGAATATCGCTATCCTTGAAAAGAATTCCGCCGCCGGAAAAAAACTGGCGATAAGCGGCAAGGGTCGGGGTAATCTTACCAATGCCGGCTCGCTTGAGGATTTGCTGAAGGCCTTTGGAAAGAACGGGGAATTTTTGCGCGACGCCTTTAAGGCCTTATCTAATAAAGGATTGATGGATTTTTTTACCTCCCAAGGCGTCGCGCTTAAAACCGAAAGGGGAGGTCGGGTTTTTCCCGCGGGTGATAAGGCCGAATCATTGCGCCGGGCGCTCTTAGAAAAATTAGCCGACCGCAAGGTAAAGATATTTTATAATTGTGCGGTAAAGGCAATGGGGGGGAGTAAGAAGCTCTGGCGGATAACCGTCAAAGATAGCCGGGAATTTCTTGCCAAGCGGCTGATTCTGGCTACCGGCGGCGCCAGTTATCCGGTCACGGGTTCTGACGGATACGGATTAAAATTGGCGCGGCAAATGGGGCATACGGTTGTTGCGTTAAGGCCGGGGTTGGTGCCGCTGGTCGTAAAGGAAGGCTTTATCGCCGGTTTGGCAGGTTTGTCGCTTAAGAATGTCCGGGTTAGCTTCTTACAGGATAAAAAACACTGGGAATCGGAAGTAGGTGAGATGCTGTTTACCCATTTTGGGGTTTCCGGTCCGCTGATCTTGGAAGCCAGCGGTAACATTGTTGACTGGTTCGCCGAAGGGAAAACGGTCGGGCTTTCTATAGATTTCAAGCCGGGTTTAACCGCAGAGCAGTTGGAGCAGAGGTTACTGCGGGATTTTAAGGATTCGGGCGGCAAAAGTTACAAGAATATATTAAAGGAACTTTTGCCGCAGAAATTAATAAAGGTCTTTATCCGTATGTCGGATATTGCGGAAGACAAAAAGGCCAATCAGATAAGCGCGGTTGAACGACAGTGGGTCGTCCGGCTCCTTAAAGATTTCCGGCTTACCATTGTTGGGGCGAGACCGCTTAAGGAGGCTATAGTAACCAAGGGCGGGGTGTCGCTTAAGGACATCAACCCGCGTACGATGGAATCGCGTATCCATAAAGGCTTGTATTTCTGCGGCGAAATGATAGATGTGGATGCGATAACCGGAGGGTATAATTTGCAGGCGGCATTTTCCACCGGTTGGTTGGCGGGGGAAAATGCCGCCCTGGCTAAAGCTCATAATAAAGGATAAATCCCAATAACCAAATCCCAAATTA
>JBMONJ010000169.1:0-4885 GCA_049324655.1 Candidatus Omnitrophota bacterium
CAACCGCAAATTCCTGCGAGGAGCGGCGCGGCCAACCTCGCCAGAGATAAATCTGAGCCAGCAGGCTGCGCACCCCGGAATTATAAGGGGCGCGGGAAAGCAAATCTTCGGCGTAGCGGTTTGCCTCAGCCAGGCGGTCCTGATAAGCTAAGCCCCAACCGCGGTCAATCGCCACCTCTTCTTTGCGCAAGTTATCTCTTAACTCTCCACGCTCGATTATCTGCGGGGCCAGTTCGCGGTCTAATCCGGCGAGCACCGCTTCCGCCGCTTTATATTTCCCCATTTCAATGTCCGCATGATAAATCGCCATCCGGGTATTACCCTGCGGCGGGTCCCAACCTCGGGCGAGCAGCTCCTCATAAATCTGCCGGGCTTCCTCGGGCTTACGCCCATAAAGCTTGGCATCCGCAACGCTAACCCTTACCCAAGGCGCATCCCCTATATTTAATTCTTTAAGCATTGCTGCCTCGCGCTCAAGGTCATACATTTCTTCTTTTTGGCGCAAAGCGAGGAGGCGGTCCTGATAACTTCTGGCTAAAAAGCGGTTTTTTTCGACGGGAAGCGTGGAAATTGCCGACTTGGCATATTCAAGGTTGCGGTTGATTTCCTTTAAAGCCGAATCCGGCTCTTCCCACCAGAGCCTGACCATTGCCTCATTACCCAAAAGCATCTGGTAAATCTCCGGGTCAACGGCGTCACCGGAATTCTTAAGCATATCCCTCGCCAGACTGTTGCAACCCAAATCCATCAGACTGCGGTATTTCAGATTCTTGGCAACTCGGCTCTCGGGATAAATCTGCAAAATATTTTCATAAAGCTGAAACGCCTTGAAAAATTCCCGCTGGGACTCCAAAAGCGCGCCCTTACAGAAAAGTGCCTCGATATTCTTGGGGTCATTTTTCAAGATAACATTTAAGATCGCGCCAGCCTGCGCAAAATCCTTTTGGATGATGGAGACCCGGCAAATACCCAATTGGGCAGAGATATTACCCGGAGAATCCCGCAGGGTCTTGGCATAAATGGACTCGGCTTCTTTTACGCGATTTTCCATCAGCAGACAGTCGGCTAAAAGCAGTTGCAGCCACTCGCCTTCCTTCAGGTCTTTCTCAATTGTCTGCGAAATCAACTGGTAGGCACGGTCGGGTTCACCTGCGTCGAGAAAGGTATAGACCAAACCGCGGAGCGCATCTTGGTCAGTAGGTCGAGAGCTGAGGATTTTTTGATAAATAGAAATTGCCTTTTCGTATTGACCGCTTATCCGGTAACACTTGGCAATTTCAGGCAGGACATAATCCGGGATGCGGGCGTCGGCAGGGAGCCTTTCGTAGCTCTCGATGGCCTTAAGAGACTGGCCTGACCATGACAAATTCACGATGTAATCAAAGGTCTGCGAAGGCAATTGTTGGGCAAGCGCGCCCGCTGCTGTGCTTAAAACCAGGCCCCAGAGGAAAAAAAGGCCTATAATGATTTTTTTCATTATTTTTTAAGGCTGGTTATTTATTACGGACTATAATGAAGGGAGTTTAAGTATGCCACATTTTTGGGGATTTTTCAAGTTACCTTACCCAGAGCTCGGGTTTCTTTTTGAGCGCCCGGAGAAAGGCATCAACCACCGCGGCGGAATGTTGATAACCTTTGCAGCGGTTAAGTTCCGCGAGGATTGCCTCGGGAGTTAGGGGGTCGCGATAGGAACGCTTGGAATTCATTGCGTCAAAGGCGTCGGCCACGGCGAGAATGAGGGATTCGCGACGGATATCTTCGCCTCTAAGACCTTGGGGATAGCCTTTACCATCATAGCGCTCGTGATGTGCCAGTATTATCCGCCTTTCTATTTCCAAGAATTTAAGCGGCTCTAAAATCTTGACGCCGTTCTCAGAGTGGTTTTTGATTAACTGCCATTCCTCGTCGCTAAGTTTTTCCTTTTTATTCAAGACCGCGTCGCTAATGCCTATTTTGCCGATGTCGTGTAAAAGCCCGGAGCGGCCGATCAAACGCTTCTCTTCATCGCCCAAGCCCATTTCTTCGGCAATGGCCAAGGCAATTTTGGTTACCCGTTCCGAATGACCGCGAGTGTAGACATCCTTGGCCTCCTCGGCCTTGATTAAGGAAGAAATGGTGTCTATCTCCGCAGCTTGAAGCTGCTCGTGGGCGTCGCGCAGCTCCTCGTTAATTTTGATTAGCTTGTGGTAATCAATCATCTCCTGAATCCAGAGATAAAAGATAATATAGAGGGCAACGAAAAGATAAACCTTGTCGGAGATAACCTCGGTCTGCGGGAAGAAATAGATGAGGGCAAGGCGCAGGGCGGTCAAAAGAAAAAGCAGGATAACCACGAAAATCTTGAATTCGGGAGTTACGGTCTTGGTCTTTTTCCCTGCAGCAGCTGTTTGTTTTGCCATCGTTTATTATTTTAAGGTAATCCCGGCAGGCTTACAAGCTATTTTGCGCATTTCTATAACTCTTTTCAATCCACGCGCCCGCCCGTCTCGTCCGACTCCGTCCGCATTCTGGTCGATAATTGAAGTAAACGGAAGGACATAAAAAACTCTTTCCAGCGCGTGGCGTTCGGCATGGCTCATGGCAAACCGAAGACTCGCCAAAGTTTTTCCGCCCCCGGTAGGAACCGTTAACTGGTAAATTTTACCTCTAGGCTTACCGGCAAACTCAAGGCATTGCCTTGACACTGCATTACGTAAAGCATCAATATCATTTTTGCTATCTTTTTCTCCAAATTCCTTTAATTTGCAATCTAATCTCTCAACCAAAACACTCCAAGGATGATATACCCCATAATTTCTGAACCGGACATTGCCCGGTAATTCAAAATCAGCGGAGCTGAGTCTGTTGGCATCAATGAGGCAACTAAAAAGAAACCGGACAAGCAATCCGCATTTAAACATCACCGTTTCCTTACTGTCATTATCCTCTTTAAGGGATTCGACTTTCTGAGAAAGCTGGTTTATCAATACTTTGCTCGAAACAAGGTTTTCTAACTCCTCTTTCCTTTCCTTACTAAGGCATGATAAAACCTCATCCGTATGCGCCTTTTCTTCCAATTTCTTCATTCTTCGGTGGTAATTATCCTGGCCATTTGGGGTTAGGCAGTCGATTAAACCTGAATGGTGGGAAGCGATGCAGAGAGATAAAATTTGAGCAACAATAACGCCCTCTGGTTCCTTTTCTTTAAGGGCTCTATAGATAATCTGCGCTCCAGCACTGGAATGCTCTATCTTCCCCTTCTTTTCAGAAGCATTGTCATAATCATCCTCGTCAGGATCGATAAGGCCAACTGCAGATTTAATGTAACTCTGAAATTCCTCATTATAAAAGTCTTCCAAGTGCGCCTCGGTAAAGGCGTGCAGGCCGTCGCTGTCGTCAATCAGTTCGGTCATCAGCCGGCGGTTAAATCCTTGAGCCTCCCTCAAGACCTGCGCCGCTGACAAGGCCGACGACGAAGCCAGCCGATTTTTGGCAACCCGTAACACTTCGCAAAACGCGGCCACCATTTCTCCGGCGCAAAAATAAGGGTCATAAGCGCCTCTTCTTGTCCACGAACGCATCATACTGAACGCATGGCGAATTTCTTTGCGGTCTAATGGCGCGCGCGGGCTTAGCATAAAATCAGGTTTATCCGGCAGACGGGAATGCGGCCGGCTCCACCTGCCCCGCTCATCAACCGCGATGCGAAGAAGCTGCAAGTCTGCATTCAGCGGCGTCGCATACAAAGCGTTAATCTGCGCCCGCGATACTGCCGGCGGAGGAATAGTCTCGGCTTTAACTGCCTCCCTTGAGGGCCGGAGAATACCGCGGGCCTCATCCCAAAGAACCGCCACAGCAACCATATGTTTGCAGGCGGCATGCTGCGAGGTTGAACCGCGGGAATACGGACAGTCACACTTCTTGCTGATACCGCTGCCGGCAAAGGCCAAATGGACGCGATACTCTTGCGTGCCACTTACCGTAGCACCAACATACTTTTCATCGGAGCGAATAAACGCGACCTTCCCCGCCTCCGCGTATTGCTCGCCGCGAAACCAAACCTCAGAAGCGGTTTTCTTAAGCAACAGATTGCAGGCTGAATTCATGTCCGGCGCTTTCCGGTCAAATAAAAAAACCTCCGCCCGGACGCTGTCTGTCCGGACGAAGGTTTTTGTTATATTAACGTGGCGGATTTCCCCTTCAAACTGCACCACTGTTTTCCTTTATATTATTGCCTCTTTTCGGGCATAATATATCGGCAGCGAATATTTGTCAAACCTTTTTATAGGCCCGGTTAAATCCCTCCCAATGAATAACTGCGGAAAGCGCGCGCTGCTTGGACTGGCGGGTTTCCTGCTTGGGCCAGCCCAAAGAGATTAAACTAATGAGTTTATAGGCGGCCGGGACTTTTAGTAACTCACTGATTGCCGGGGCATAAGGTTTTTTATCGCCGGCCACCCAACAGGCGCCTAAACCTAAATCCGCGGCCAAAAGCAAAATATTCTCAGTCGCCGCGCAGCCGTCTTCTAAATAATATTTGGTGTCCTGACAGAAAATAACGAGGCAGGCCGCCGCATCTTTAATGAAACTGCCGCTGGCGGCGGCCTGCCCAATTTGTTGCAGGATTTTTTTGTCGGTCACTACTATGAATTCCCAAGGCTCTACGGCGCGCGCCGAAGGCGCGCGCCGTCCCGCGTCAACCAACTTTTCCAAAATCTCTTTTCCTATTGGTTTATCCGTGTATTCTCTTACGCTGGCCCGTTTAATAATGGCTTCATAAGTCTCCATTAGTTTTCTCCTTATGCTGATAAATGTATTGCAGCACCTCCAATTCGCTCTTGTCAAACCAGACCCCGGCGCAGTAATAACAACGGTCAATCTCTACCGGATAGGAATAGACAAAAAA
>JBMONJ010000170.1:0-4818 GCA_049324655.1 Candidatus Omnitrophota bacterium
CCCAGTGCATGAAGGGGATCACCAGGTCGGCGCCGGCGGCCTTGGCTCAGCGGCGGCAATATATTTGGCGGCCGCCGGCGCCGGCACTTTAGGCATTGTTGACCCGGAAAAAGTCGCGCTGGAAAATTTACAAAGACAGATTCTGCACACCCAAAAATCCCTTGGTCGGCTAAAGGTTGCCTCGGCAAGGCAGGCCATTCGCCGGCTTAATCCGCAAGTCAAAGTAAAAACTTTAGCGACGCGGCTTACCCGGCACAATATTCTGGAAATAATCAATGACTATGATATAATCTGCGATTGCACGGATAATTTTTTAAGCCGCTATTTGCTTAATGACGCCTGCGTTATGACCAAAAAACCTCTGGTGCATGCCAGCATCTTGGGATTCGAAGGTCAGGCGATCACCATTATTCCGGGGAAAAGCGCTTGTTATCGCTGTCTTTATTCAGAAGCTAATCCGGCAGAAGCTACTTCCTGCGCTGCGGCCGGAGTAATGGCTACTGTCGCCGGCATAATGGGAATTCTGCAGGCCAATGAGGTTTTGAAATTAATTCTTAAAATCGGCAAACCGCTGACTGACCGGCTGTTGTGGTTTAATGGTTTGGACAGCGCAATGAAATTAGTCGAGGTGAGGCGCAGGAAAGACTGTCCGGTTTGCTCTAAGAGTGCCGCGCGAAAAAATTTAGAGGAGGAATAAGCAATGCTTCGGAAGAAACTATTTGCTCAAGTCGGAGAAAAGGAAGTAACCAAGGCCATCGTGGATACCTTTTCCCGGCAGTTCAAGGATTATGTGGACAGCGATTGTCTGATAATCGGCGCCGGGCCTTCAGGCCTGATGGCCGGGAGGGAATTGGCTAAGAAAAAGGTCAAGGTTTTTATTATCGAGCGCAATAACTATCTTGGCGGCGGGTTTTGGATTGGCGGATATCTAATGAATAAACTTACGGTGCGGGAGCCGGGACAATTGGTTTTAAAGGAATTGGGCATTCCTTACGCGCAATACTCAAAGGGATTATATGTGTCGGACGGGCCGCATGCCTGCTCGAAATTAATCGCCGCAGCCTGCGATGCCGGAGTCAAATTCGCCAATATGACGATTTTCGACGATGTGGTTTTAAGAGAAGACAATCGCGTCTCCGGCGCCGTGGTCAACTGGACGCCGGTAACCGCCTTGCCGCGGGAGATTACCTGCGTTGATCCCGTGGCCCTTGAATCAAAATTAGTAATTGATGCCACCGGCCATGATGCGACTGTAGTTAGAAAATTAGAAGAGCGCGGACTCATAAAAGTTCCCGGTTTTGGCGCGATGTGGGTGGAGCGCTCCGAAGATCTTTTGGTGGAATATACCGGCGAGGCGCATCCGGGTTTACTCGTCTGCGGTATGGCAGTAACTACTACCTTTGGTCTGCCGCGAATGGGGCCGACCTTTGGCGCAATGCTGTTGTCCGGGAAAAAGGCTGCCGGGCAGGCCCTGAGGATTTTAAAAAGGCATTGATTATTTACGTTGACACGCAGGAGAAACTTAAGGTCCCGGAGTTAAACCGGTTTATCCGGGATAATTTTTCCCTGCCCTGTGAAATAAAAAAGCATTTCCCATTTCCCCGGCTTAAATTAAAGTTTCTGGCGCAGGAGTTTGCCCGCCTGAGGATAAAAGACGCAATTCATCCGCCGGACGATTATCCGCCCCTGCCTCTGGAAATCAAAAATGAGGAAGGATTTTTAAAGAGCGGAAAGGTCAACCGCAGTTTAGTTTATGAGGGGATAAAACTGAGCGCGCTTTTCGCGCCGTTTATCCCAAGGAAAAGCGCGCTCAGCGTCAACATCATCCTAACCGACCGTCTTCTATGCACCTTTGCCGACGACGGGAGGCTGCATCTGCGTTCAATAATCTGCGGCTATCCGACTTTAATCTCTATCCCCGGAATTGTCGAGGCGCCGGCCAAACCCCGCGAGTTCTATGCGTTTAAGTCTCGCTTAATGGCGTTAGGTCTTTGGGAACAGGAAGGCGAAAAGGTCAGGGCGCGGTTTAAGAATCGTTTTATCGATTACGGCGACCCGAGCTTTACCGAAGTAATCAAAGGCTTGCTGGCGCAGGCGATTTTTTTTCATATGACGAGAGAGCCTTTTTGTCCGCGCCAAGACTGCCGGCTCTATAACAGCCACTGGCAGGAAGAATTGATATATTCTCAGGTAAAGCAGGGCAAATTTTGTCCGCGCCACAAGGCGATGTTAAGAAAAATAAGAGGGGGGGCATATCAATGAAAGAAAAAGTTGAAGCCGCGTTAGTTAAAGTCAGGGCCATGCTCGCTAATGACGGCGGCAGCGTGGAATTGGTAGAGGTAACCCAAGACGGCGTAGTCAAGATAAGACTTACCGGCGCCTGCGCAGGATGTCCGATGAGCTCAATGACCCTAAAAATGGGCGTTGAGCGGATATTAAAGCAGGAAGTGCCGGAAATAAAAAGAGTGGAAGCGGTTTAGGGAAAGGCCATTTGAAAAAGAATCTTTTGGGATTTTTATTTTTGCTGGGTTTTTTTCTGCTGACTTGGATTTTAGGCAGATTTTTTTCGCTGAACCTTGAGGCCCTGCGCCGGCCCTTAACTCAAATCCCAGTCTGGCTGTCAACCGCAGCCTATGTTATTTTGTATGTTGCAATAAGTTTTTTTCTTTGGGCCAGCAAAGATATCTTTAAGGTAGTAGGCGCGCTTTGCTTCGGGGTGTATCTCAGCACCTTGCTGGTGTTAATCTCGGAGTTAATCAATGCCGCGCTATTGTTCACTATGGCGCGTTCCTTGGGTCGGGATTTTGTTCGCCGCAGCTTAAAAGGGACGGCAGAAAATCTCGACGGCAAGGTTGGTCAGTTTGGTTTCTGGGGCATATTTTCCCTGCGCCTCATCCCGCTGGTGCCGTTTCGTTTCTTGGATCTCTTAGCCGGGCTAACCAGCCTGCGTTTAAGAGATTATCTCTTTGCCGCGGCATTGGGTTCGCCTTTAAGAGTATTTTGGGTGCAGTATATCCTCACCGCCGTGGGTGAGAGTGTTTTTAAGGACCCGAAGATACTCAGTGTGTATCTTTTGGAAAATCCTTTTATGTTCGGTTTAAGCCTCATTTATTTAATCGCTGCTGTGGTTTTAGGTTTGGTCTTAAGCCGGAAAAACACCTCTGCGGTCTCTCCAGCCGGTATATCCGCTAACCCCTCCAGAAAAAAGTAAGAAAAAAGCCTAAAAAAATCCTTGACAAGCCCCTGACACGGTATATACTATATACAGGTAGGGGGTATAGATTAGAAAGGGGGCTTTTAAGATGATTAACCAAGAGGTTAAAGAAGGCGCGCTCCTGAGGCTAAAGCGCATAGAAGGTCAAATCCGCGGCGTGCAGAATATGGTCGAGGAAGAGCGTTACTGCATTGACATCATTAACCAGATAACCGCGGTGTGCAAGGCCTTGGAGCAGGTGGGGCTTCTGGTGATGAAGCGCCATTTGGAAAGCTGCGTAGCCGAATCTATCCGCGGCGGCAAGGCCAACGGAAAGATTAAAGAGCTGGTTAATGCCGTGGAGCAGTTCATAAAATAGGCGGGTGAGCTCTTATGGCGAGGAAGATGCTAACTCTGGTCTTATTGGGTATTTTTATCGGGCAGGTTAATTTGTCCTCTGCCGCGGATACCCTTTCGCTTAAGTCCCTTATTAAGGAAGCGCAGGATCACAACCCCGAGCTCTTGGCCGCCAAAAAGCGCTGGGAGGCATCTACCGCAAGGGTGCCGCAGGCAAAGGCTCTTGATGACCCGGTAGTAGGTTTTAAGTTTGATAAGACCCCGGGCAGTCCTTTTCAATTGGGCAAAACTAGGTCCGAAGAAAGGATGCTGTCTTTCTCCCAGTTTCTCCCCTTTTTTGGCAAGCTCTCTTTAAAAGGCAAGATTGCCGTCGTGGAATCCCAGATGCTCGCCGCCGAATATAAAACCAAGGAATTAGAAATTATTAATCAGGTAAAAAAAGTCTATTATGAATTGTTTATGAATTACAAAGAAGAAGAGCTAAAAAAGGAAAGTCTTAAATTATTGGAAGGTATTGCTAAAGTTGCCGAGACCAGATATGCCCTCGCTGAGATGGCGCAGGAAGAGGTCTATAAGATTCATTCTGAAGTTGCCCGGCTTAATAATGATATTGCCAATTTAAAACAGGAAAGACTTTCCCAGGAAACCCGGCTTAATACCTTATTAAATAAAGACCCGGAAAGCGCCTTGGGCAGCGCTGACTTAAGCGAAGAGGTCGCCTTTAAAGCAGACATCCGCTCCTTATATGAGTCAACCGTATTAAACCAGCCGGAACTTATTATTTTCTCTTACGCGATAGAAAGAAATAGATATGCCAAGTCGCTGGCTAAAAAAAGTTTCTTCCCCGATTTTATGGCGCAAATTACCGAGCGCGGCTTTACTACCGGAACCATCGGTCCTTGGGATTTAATGCTGGCATTTACTGTCCCCTTGTGGTTCTGGACCAAACAGCGCTACGAGGTAAAAGAGGCCATTGCCAATTTAGAGGAAGCCGAGGCCGCGTATAAGGCCATGCAAAATCGCGCCTTTGCCGAAGTCAAGGATTTGGCGACAAGAATAGAGATTGCCAAAAATAAAATTCAGCTTTATAAAACCAGCCTGATTCCCATCTTGGAAAGTTCGGTGTCTGCTTTGGCCGCTGCCTTTGGTTCGGGCCGCGGGGATTTTATGCAGCTTTTGGACAGCGAGAGGATGCTGGTTGAGGCGCGAATGAATTATTACCGTTCTCTCGTCGAATATAACCAGAATTTAGCCGACTTGGAAAGAGC
>JBMONJ010000171.1:0-4737 GCA_049324655.1 Candidatus Omnitrophota bacterium
GCCGGGAAGTGTCGAATGCTTTTATTTCGGCTTTAGGATACTTGCCCTTAAGATGCTTTTCTATCCACCTAATTACCTGAGGATACAATTCCTTTTCCGAAGAATACATTTATCCCTTCCCTGAGAAAAGAGCTTTCTCCCTGTCGAATTGTTTACACCCTAACTTTAAACATACCTGCCAATAAGTATCGCAATGTTTACCTCTCAATTCCCGCGGTAATTTACCGGAATTTTCTTCTGGATGGATTCCTCTTTGTCTCTGCCGTTTCTTTTCGGGCATACATAGCTTTGCTTTTCTCCCGACGAAATGCGTTCTATTATACTCTGCTAATTCCTTCAGAATTTCATTCTTGTAAATAATTCGGAAACCTACCGGCTCAAAACATTCAGCATAAACCTTTAATTGATGTTCTCTTGCCCAGGCTTGCTCTCGCCCCTCTTGGTATTCCTTTGCGTGACCGTTCCTGATGTTAGGATGGCCCCAGTCTATTGTATTCACGGGTATTTTTAACGGCTCGTCCTGTAGCAACTTACAGATTTGTATCGGCAACTTCCAATTTTCATTTAGAATCGAAATATAAACCCTGTGTCTGTCGACTTGATCGCGCCCGCCAGTGCCGATAGAACCGGTCACATCCGCAATACCTCTGAGAAATTCCTTTTTTATTTCTTCTTCTGCCTCAAAGATAACTTCAGGTACTTCCATTTCTCTAAAACTTGTTTTTCCTTTTAACAGTTTATTAATATTACGCCAGAGCAGAGAATTCTTCGTTGATTCAATAATTATACTTACTGAATTTTTTAAGGGAACTTTCCTGGGGGCAACCTCGCTTAACTCTCCAAGGCGATTTATAGTATCATCTAAGCTTAATAATATTTTGTCTTTGGTATCGAACGATTTCTTTATGCCTTTTGCCACCAGGCTCCGAAATGGGTAATCAATAACAAGTTGTCTCGTACCGCTTGCCTCCCTTATGGTACCCCTCCCTACAATCAAACCCGACAAATAAGCCATATCGGGATCAAGAAAAGTTGACATTTATTATTTCTCCTTTTTTAAGTTTTGTTTGCGAAATATCAAAACATACTCGTGAACTTTATTAATAATGAAAGAGTACGGGTACCCTAAGGGCCGCATATTATTGTATTCTTTCTGCCGATCCCAAATAACTATATCATTCAGAATAAAACCGATCTCCTCTAGCTTTTTAGTCAAATCTGAATGGAATTGATACAGTGTTGAATTCTTTCTAATATCCATTACCACTGCTATGCAATAACGGGCAGATTTTGTAACATCGTAAATTTCTTTGAATACTTTCTGTAAAGACGATAAAAATTCTACGTAATCAGCTATATTGCCGAAATCTTGTTGTGAATTGCCATAATTCTGTATCTCCTTTCGGTCAGCAGTTCTTTTGCGATTTAGAATATCCCAGTATGGAGGAGATGTAATTGTTAAATCCACTGAATCCGATTTGAGATATTTTTTTATATTTAATGCTGAATCGTTATATATTTTATATGAGGACTCTTCAAACATGCTTTTATAAGTAACATCTAATCTCCTCTGCGTCATTTCGCAATATTCTTTGCTTATTTCAAAGCCGATGCCTTGTCTTTTCATCATCTGTGACGCGATAAGGGTACTTCCGCTTCCCATAAACGGGTCCAAAACTATCTGGTCGGTTTTATTAGTAAATATGTCGATTAGTCGCTCTGCAAGTTTAATAGGAAACATCGCGGGATGCCTTAGCTTCCATTCTTCTTGGTTCTTTTGTATATCCCGCCAGATGCTAAATGAATACTGAAGCCAAGTTGCCCCGCTTAATTGGTTTAATTTTTCTGCCATTATTTAGTTACCTTTACAAAATAGAGCCTTTCCTTAACGAGGCGCCTGTCGGTTTCGTCTTGATTGATGCTTTTATATCTCCTGTGTTCTGTCTCATAAATCTTGACTTTGCCCCGCGAAGACAAAATGTCGCATATTTCTTTTTCATTCATCAATCCTTCATCGTTGTAACTTAAAAGCATATACTTCGTATCTGCATTTTTGATTAAATCTCGAAAGGTATCCCGTGCTGCTTCCTTTTTACAATACAAAGATTTTTGATTATCATAAGGCCGCATCCCAGTTTTACCATATATCTGGGGACATTTATCGTTAAACCAGCCCTCCGCGATTAACTCAAGCATAAAATAATTTGGAGCGTACTGCCTCTCATTATAGGGCGGGTCCATATAAAGAATATCGCAAGATAATTTTCTTATTAATTGATTCGCGTCTGATTTAAAAACTCTGTTGTTTCTTTTGCTCAGGGGAATTTGAGGAGTCCTTAATCTTATCGGCTTTAACGCCCTCGGATCCCAACATTTTAGAAAAGCAGCATAATTTCCGGATATATTCGCGATGTAAGGAATGGCTTCTAGTAAAGACACCAATAAAATGTAAAACTCGTCAAGCGTGACTAGTTGTTTATCTTTCCATTCTTGAATTTTCAAGCGAATTGCGTCTATCTTCTTTCCATTTTCATCAGAAAAATATTGCCTCTGGTATTGTCCTCTCTTCGTTCCCGAAGGACAATAATTTTTGTAAATAAATCCTTCGGCTGGTGCAAGCTTATTTAAATACTCAATTACGCTTACGATATTTTGTCCACAGCCATTAACACCCGCGACCTTATCTTTTAGACCTCTAAAAAATGGATACTGATTATTCTTGATATAGGTTCTCGCGAGGGCGTATGAAAACTCCAGTATATCATTTGCATAAACGGTATAACCCTTTTTCTTAAAATGCTGGGCCACAACCGTCGTCCCACTAAATAGGTCGCAAAAAATTGAACCGTGATTAATCCCGGTTTTTTCAACGCCTGATTCAAGAAAGTCTAATAATCTGTTTTTACATCCGTAGTATCGCATAGGATAAACAAAAAACCCTCGCCTTGTGAGCGAAGGTTTTAATTATTTTTATGTGGCAGTTCCCCCTTCAAACATACCACTTTTCCGTCTTTTGTTTTATTTTTAGCATACCGGCGCAAAGCAGTCAATCCTTTTTTAAGATATTATACTCCCTCCTGAGCAGGCTGACAAAAACTTTTCTTTGCGCCTTATTCCTCTCGCCACTCCCCCACTAAACGGTTGTCTAGCAATTCCTGATTGAGGAATTTCCCCTCGGCGGCGACCTTGGTTTCGTCAGGCTCGCCGGGTAAATAGAAGACCTCAACCAAATAGCGGTCGAATTTGTCGGGCTGGTAGGTTTTGACGATGAGGAATGGGCAGGGTTTGAGGGCCGCAATGAGAAATCTTTTGGCGGCCCGACCGGTCTTAGTGGTTATTTCCGCAGCGTCAACGCCTTTAAGCCGTAGCTTCTGGCGGATGAAGATGTCAAAGCCGCAGTCAAGAATTATATAGCCGTCCCTATGTTCAACTCCTTTGGGTTCGGCTACGCGATAGGTATAGAGTTTTCCTCTTTGCAAAGTAAGCCTGGGTATGGGCGACTGTAAATCAACCGGTTGATTATTCTTGATTTCATAGGACAACTGACGGCTGGATAAATTTTGCCTGACCGCGCGTCTTTCCAAGGCGCGTCTTTTTGCCTTGTCATCGACGGAGATCAGCTTGCGATAGTGCGACCACTCCAATTGTAAGCGCGCGCTTACAATTGGGTAGGTTTCATAAAATCTGACCGACTGGTGCAGGGTATTCTTGTCTACCTGCAGGCTTTCGGAAAGACGCTCGAATAACTGCTTGCCATATCCGGCGCGGTCTTGATTTTCCAGCAGGTTGCGGGAAATCAAACGGCCCACCCTCCAGTAAGTCAGGGCCTGCTGATGTTGCACTGCCTTTCTGCCGGCGGAGATTTCTTTTTGAATCTGCTTAAGCAGACTTTGATAAGCGTCTTTCGAAACCAGAACCAGAGCCAATCCCTACCCCCTACCTACTGTCCCCTGCCTACTAGAACGGGGCAGCCACAGTTTATTCTCCTTCGCCTTATCATTACAAAACAATGGTATAGGCTTCGGAGAATTATTCCTACGCAGCCCTTGCCATGGTTTAACTCTGGAAGGGCGTAGTAGAATAACCGTGTGCTGCCCCTGCTTCACCCTCTTCCTGTTTTGGTCATTGGATATTGGGCATTGTAATTTGTTTGGAATTTGGAAATTGGGATTTGGAATTTACCTAATAAGCTCCTCTGCTATTTGTATAGCATTCGTCGCCGCGCCCTTGCGCAAATTATCCGCCACTACCCACAGCCACAGGCCGTTTTTTACAAAGCAATCCTGACGGATACGGCCGACAAAAGTCTCGTCTTTGCCTTCCACATCTTTAGGCATTGGGTAAAGGCCTTTGGCCGGATTATCAATAACCACCACGCCCGGAGCCTTAGATAAAATTTCCCTGGCCTTCTTTGCGGTCAACGGCTTGACTGTCTCAACATAAACCGACTCCGAATGTCCGGTCCTTACCGGCACCCGGACAGTAGTCGCGGAGATTTTTATTTTATTATCATGCATAATCTTGTGAGTCTCATTTACCAACTTCCACTCTTCGGAAGTATAATCACACTCGGCAAAACCGCCGATATGCGGGAAGACATTGTAAGCCAACTGTTGAGGCAAGGACTTATTTTCCATATTGACTGAAACATTTTCATAACCGCTGATGGCCACGGCAATATTCTCCTGCTTTAGCTGTTCCACTGCGCCCCTACCGGCACCGGAAGAGGCTTGTAAA
>JBMONJ010000172.1:0-4691 GCA_049324655.1 Candidatus Omnitrophota bacterium
TGCGGCCTGCCTTAAATTATTAAAAGGGATAAAGCAGGTAGCGGTCTTTGACACTGCCTTTCACCAGACCTTGCCGGAATATGCCTATATGTACGGCCTGCCTTTTGAGCTTTATCGTAAATTCGGCATCCGAAAATATGGCTTTCACGGCACCAGCCACGAATATGTGGCGCGTAAGGCTGCGGAAAAATTAAAGCGGCCGCTTAAGAATTTGAATTTGATTACCTGTCATTTGGGCAATGGCTGCAGCATTACCGCGATAAAAAATGGCAAGTCCATAGACACCAGTATGGGCTTTACGCCGCTGGAGGGTTTGTTGATGGGAACGCGCTGCGGGGATCTTGACGCGGCAGTGGTAACTTATCTGGCGCGGCACAAGCATTTTTCCGCCGACGAATTAGATGAGATACTAAATAAAGAAAGTGGGCTAAAAGGCGTAAGCGGAATCGGTAATGATATGCGTCAGCTGGAAGCGGCAGCGAAAAGAGGCAACCGCCGCGCCCGGCTGGCCATTGCGATGTTCGTTTACCGGATAAAGAAATATCTCGGCGCGTATCTGGCGGTCTTGGGAAAAGTTGACGCGGTAGTATTTACCGCGGGCATTGGCGAGAATCAGTCGGCCTTGCGCAGACTTATCTTGAAGGGAATGTTTGAAAATTTAAAGAGGCAACCTAAAGTCTTAGTCGTGCACACCGACGAGGAATTGATGATTGCTTGGCAAACGTATCGGTTGATTAAGAAACACTAATTGCCGCTAATATTCGCGGTAATTAGCGACTTTAAATTAGCGGTCATTAGTGTCTCAAGGAGAGAAGATGCTACGCATATTCTGTAAATCTAAAATTAACGGGCTGAAGGTTACGCAGGCCGAGCTTTATTACGAGGGAAGCATCACTATTGACGAGGATATCCTTAAAGAAGCGGACATTGCTCCGGGAGAGAAGGTTGAGGTCCTCAATATCAACAATGGCTCTCGCCTTGAGACCTATACCATTGCCGGCAGAAAGGGTAGCGGCGTAGTCTGTCTTAACGGCCCGGCCGCCCGTTTGGGCTGCGTGGGCGATCCTTTGATAATCCTCTGTTATTGTTTGGTTGACGATAAAGAGATTAAATCCTTAGAGACCAAGGTAGTCAATGTCAGTGAAAAAAATAGATGAAATACTGAAGCGGGGCATCGTCATTTACGGCGAGCCGATTTTGCGCAAAAAAGCCAAGACCGTAAAGTTTATCGGCGAGCCAGAGCGCTGGCTCTTTGAGGCCATGGCCAAGTTAATGTATGACGCGCAGGGCTGCGGTTTGGCTGCGAATCAGGCGGGAATTGCTTTGCAACTTCTGGTTATTGATGTGGGCGGCGGGCTGTTAAAACTGGCCAATCCCCGTATCCTTAAAAAAGAAGGCATCGCCGAGATTGAGGAAGGATGTCTGAGTTTACCCAAGGTCGTGGTTAAGGTAAAACGCGCCAAGAAGATTTGGGTTGAGGCCTTAAACAGCGAGAATCAAAAGGTCACCTTTGAGGCGCAGGATATCTTGGCGCGCGCTTTGCAGCATGAGATGGATCATTTGAACGGAAAGTTGATAATTGATTATGCGTCGTGGAGAAGACGGATTTTTTTGCGCCGGCAGCTGAGACTGTTGAGGAAAGGTTAACCTACGTAAAGTCAAACCATAGTCATACTGCTCGTCTTGCGGCGAGCGTCATACAATGGTCATACGATTGTATGACTACGGTATGACAATGGTATGACTATCATATGACAATTGTCTGATTCCGATGTCCAGCCGACTACCACCGTGGTTCCGGCAGGAAATCCCCGATCCTGCTTTGATGTTTTCAAGGAAGAGATTTTTCCGCAGCTTGGGCCTGCATACGGTCTGCGAAAGCTGCCGCTGCCCGAATATCTTTGATTGTTTCAAACGGGACACCGCGACCTTTATGATTTTAGGCGGGGTTTGCACTCGCGAATGCTCTTTCTGCGCCACGGAAAAAGGCTTGCCTTTCGGCGAGGCAGGCGCGCCTGCGCCACTGAATGAAGATGAACCGCAGGCGCTGGTTTGCGCAGTCCGGCAATTAGGTTTAAAGTATGTAGTTATCACTTCGGTGACCCGCGATGATTTGCCGGACGGTGGCGCTAAACAATTCGCCCTTACGGTTACGGCGTTGAAAGAAAGTCTCGCCGGTTTAAAGATTGAAGTTCTGATACCGGATTTTCAAGGCGACTCTTCAAGTTTGCGGAAAGTGGTGGACTCTGGGCCAGAAGTTATAAACCATAATTTAGAAACCATTGCCCGGCTTTATCCTAAAGCCAGACCGCAGGCAAATTACCAGCGTTCCCTGGAATTGTTACGGATGGTAAAACAGCTTAACCCGGCGCTTAAGACTAAATCCGGATTGATGGTGGGCTTAGGCGAGGAATTTGCCGAGGTGGTGGCAGCGCTGCGTGATTTAAGAGGTGCGGATTGCGACATCCTGACCATTGGCCAATACCTTGCGCCGTCGGAAAAACATTTTCCGGTGCAGCGGTTTGTGCCTCAGGAAGATTTTGCCAAATGGCAGACCCTCGCCGGGGAAATGGGTTTTAAGCAGGCTTTTTGCGCTCCGCTGGCGCGAAGCTCTTTTCATGCTGAAGAGGTTTTTAGCGCTGCAAGGTCAGATGCAGTTAGATTAAGTTACGCGCAGTGTGGGTTGTGGGGTTGGGTTGTGCGTAGTGTGTCGGGTTGTGGGGATGAGTTGTGAGATATAGCTTTTGCCTCACTACCCACAGCTCACTACCCGACTCACAACTCAAAACTCACCCTCAAGACACACAGCAAGTTTTAACAAACCTTTGCCAAAAATGTATGATACCATAATCATCGGCGCCGGTCCGGCAGGCCTGACCGCAGGTTTATACGCAGGCCGTGGGCGCTTAAACACACTGATTCTTGAACGAATGACTGCTGGCGGCCAGGTGATGCTGACACAGTCCTTGGAGAATTTTCCCGGTTTTCCTGGTGAGGTCAAGGCCGACGAGCTCATCGAGCGAATGACGCATCAGGTCCGGGATTTGGGAGTCGAGATTAGAAACGCCGCAGTGCAAAGAATTTCCGCTGCTGAAAATTTTACGCTCCTTGATGAGGATAATCATGATTTTACTTCTCGCAGCTTAATCATTGCCAGCGGCGCCCTGCCCAGAGAATTAGGCGTGGAAGGCGAGAAAAAGCTGACTGGCCGGGGAGTAAGTTATTGCGCAGTTTGCGACGGCCCATTGTTTCGCGACAAGGATATTGCCGTGGTGGGTGGCGGGGACCGCGCCGTGGAAGAGGCAACTTATCTTTCCCGCTTCGCCAAGTCAATAACACTTATCCATCGTCGCGACGCATTAAGGGCTACCAAGATTTTACAGGAACATTTATTGCACAATCCTAAAATAAGCGTGGTGTGGGATTCGGTGGTTACGGCAATGGAAGGGGAAAATTACTTGTCTGGTTTAAAGCTAAAGAATGTAAAAAATGGCGAAGAGTCATTCTTAAAATGCCTCGGGGTGTTTGTGGCGATCGGGGTAAATCCCAATACACATTTTTTAAAGGGCATAGTTCACACCGATGCACAGGGTTATATCCTCACCGACGAGAATCTGATGACTTCGCAGCCGGGAATTTTTGCCTGCGGCGACTGCCGCAAACGCCCGCTTTTACAGGTGATCACTGCCTGCGCTGAAGGGGCGCTGGCGGCGTTTTCGGCAAATAGATTTCTGGAGTTAAACTAAAAATCACAAATTACAATACACAAACCACAAACAAATCCCAACGCCCAATGACTAAATACCCTGCCGGCAGGCAGGCAAAACAAATCGTTGGTTTTGGAACTGTGATTTCGGAATTGTATATTGTTTGTAATTTGTGGTTTGGATATTGTGGTTTATCGTGGAAGGTTAAGTTATGTTAACCCCTGCCGAAAAATGGGTCAAGGACATGGCCAAGCTCACCAAGCCGGACAAAATTTATTGGTGCGACGGCACCGACGAGGAAAGGCTGCGTCTTGAAGAAGAGGCCATAAAAACCGGCGAGGTCATCCGTTTGAATAAGGAGCGTTTGCCGGACTGCATTTATCACCGCACTGCGGTTAATGATGTGGCGCGCACCGAACACCTGACTTACATCTGTACCAAAAACAAAAAAGACGTCGGCCCAACCAACAACTGGATGCCGCCCAAAGAGGCTTATAAAAAAGCCGCGGAATATTTTCGAGGCGAGATGAAAGGCCGGACCATGTATGTGATTCCTTTTTCTATGGGGCCGGTGGGCTCGCCGTTTAGCAAGGTGGGCATTGAGCTTACCGACAGCATTTATGTGGTACTGAATATGCGGATTATGACCCGCATCGGTTGCAAGGTGATGGAGCATTTGGGCTCCAGTAATGACTTTACTCGTTGTCTGCATTCCAAGGCGGACCTTGACATTAATAAGCGTTTGATTTTGCATTTTCCCGAGGACAATACCATTTGGAGCGTAGGCTCGGGTTATGGTGGAAATGTTTTATTGGGAAAGAAATGTCTTTCTTTAAGAATTGCCAGTTATCTGGCGCGCAAAGAAGGCTGGCTGGCTGAGCATATGTTGATAATGGGTGTCGAAGAGCCCAACGGCCATATCGAATATATTGCCGCGGCTTTTCCCAGCGCCTGCGGAAAAACTAATTTAGCGATGCTCGTGCC
>JBMONJ010000173.1:0-38852 GCA_049324655.1 Candidatus Omnitrophota bacterium
TGATTGTTTCTACCGGGACGCCAACCGGCTGATATTTTCCGCCGTCCTCGAGCTTTACAATAATCAGAAGAGCATTGATCTCATCACCTTAAGCGATGAATTAAAAAGAAAGGGGAGTCTTGACTCCGTTGGCGGAGTTGCCTATCTTACCAATCTTACCGAAGCTGTGCCTACCGCGGCAAATGTGTTGCATTATGCCAAAATAGTCAAGGAAAAGAGCATCCTGCGGTTCTTAATCAACAACGCGACGCAGATAGTTTCCGAGAGCTTCGAGCCCAAAGGAAATGTGGACGAACTCTTGGACCGCGCCGAGAAACTCATCTTTGAAATTTCCGATCATAAGGCCAAAGGCGGATATGTGGTTTTAAAAGACCTTATCCGCGACTCTATCGAGACCATTGACCGGCTGTATCAGAAAAAGACCCATGTTACCGGCATCCCGACGGGTTTTCTGGATTTTGACCGGCAGACTTCCGGGTTACAGAATTCGGACCTTATCGTGGTTGCCGGTCGGCCTTCAATGGGAAAAAGCGCGCTGGTTCTTTCCATTGCCGAATATGCTGCGGTAGTTGAAAAACTGCCCGTTGCCTTTTTCAGCCTGGAGATGTCCAAGGAACAATTGGTGCAGCGGATGTTGTGTTCGCATGCTAAGGTTGACGCCCATAAGGTGCGTTCGGGTTTTCTTTCACCCTCGGACTGGCCGCGGCTTACTGCGGCTGCGGGTAAATTGTCCGAGGCCCCGGTATTTATCGACGATTCTCCGGCGATATCCGCCTTGGAACTGCGTGCCAAGGCCCGGCGTTTAAAATCTCACCACGATATAAAACTTATTGTCTTAGATTATTTGCAGTTGATGCGGGGAAGCACTCCGGCGGAAAGCCGGCAGCAGGAGATTTCCGAGATCTCCCGCTCCTTAAAGGCCTTGGCCAGAGAGTTGAATGTGCCGGTGATTGCTATCAGCCAGCTTTCCCGTGCCGTGGAGGCCCGGCAGGACCACCGTCCGCAGTTATCCGATTTAAGAGAGTCGGGGGCTATCGAGCAGGACGCGGATGTGGTGGTTTTGCTGCTGCGCGAGGAATATTATTTCCCGACCGAGGAGAATAAGGGGCAGGCCGAGGTAATCATCGCTAAGCAAAGAAATGGGCCGGTGGGCTCCATAAAACTGGCCTTTATCAAAGAATTTATGCGTTTCGAGAATCTGTCGCGGGGGGAATGAGAAGATCGACGTTAGACTTTAGTCGTGGTATTGGGGGTGAGTTGTGTGTTGTGGGGCGGGTTGTGGGGATGGGTTGTGAGGTTATTAATACCTCACCCTCACTACGCACAACTCGACACCCAACTCACAACCCACCCTCATTCCCTGCAAAATCTGAACTTTCCCCTTGTTTTGTTAAAGTTTTGCCGATATAATTAGGAAAATGAAGATTTGCCGGAATTTACTTTTTTGCTTAGCCGTTTTGTCTGCGGCTGATTTTTTATATGCCCAAGAACCCGGCCAAAGCCCCATCTCTAAGGAATCTCCGAAACTGGTAAAGGCTATAGAGGTAAAAGGCAACCGCACTATCGCTACCGCGGTCATTCTCTCCAAGATCAAGACTAAAATCGGGCAGGAATATCTGCAAAATGTCATCAGCGAGGACATCAAAAGGCTTTACAGCACCGGATATTTCAGCGATGTCAACATCGACCGGGAAGATTATCAGGCGGGGTTTAAGGTTATTTTTGTCCTTACGGAGAAACCGATAATCGAGAAGATAAGTTTCAGCAAGACGCGGTTTATCCGGGAGAGAAAACTGCGCACAGTCATTGCTTCCAAGGATGGCGCGTTCTTGGACGAAAAAGTCATCAAGGACGACTTACGTTCCATCGCCGAGCTTTACCGTAAAGAAGGTTTCTCGTTGGCCAGCGTTGATTATGCCACCGAGATTGACGCGGCCGGGGCCAAGGCAAAGTTGAATTTCATCATCGAAGAGGGTCGCCGGACGCGCATCACCAAGATTTTCATAAAAGGTAACTCGTCATTTAAATCCGGTCGCATCCTCAAACTGATAAAGACCCGTCCCCGGTCGTTGTTTAACGCCGGTTTCTATAAAAGAGAGATTCTCGACGAGGATATGGAGCGAATTGTCGCCTTCTACAATGGCGAGGGATTTTTGGACGCCAAGGCGGACTATGAGATTGATGAATCAAAGAAGAATCGCCTTTATGTCCGGATAAACATTGCCGAAGGCAAACGGTATTATGTGGGCAAGGTGACGGTATCCGGCAACACGGTGTTCTCCGAGAATGAGATTAAAGCCCAGATAAAGGAAACCAAGCCGGCAAAGATTTTCGCGCGAGCTCGGCTGGACGCGGATGCGGACAGTATCCGCGCGCTTTATTTCGACAAGGGTTATATCTTCGCCGATATCAAGTCCGATACCCTGCTCGATCCGGAAAGCGGCAAGGTGGATGTGACTCTGATTGTTGATGAAGGCGTGGTGGCCTATGTCAACAAGATAAAGGTTCGTGGCAATGTTAAAACCAAGGATATAGTTATCCGTAGGGAATTAAGGATAAGGCCGGGAGACCGCTTTGATGGAAGCAAATTACGCCGCAGTCAGGAGCGCCTGCGCAATTTGGGTTTCTTTGAAGAAATAAGTTATGATGTGGAGATGCCCGAGCGGCCCTCGGAGGATAAGCGGGACTTGGTAGTGGAGGTTAAGGAATCCAAGACCGGGGAATTCAGTTTCGGCGGCGGATACAGTACTGTTGATCAGCTGGTCGGTTTTATCCAGTTAGAGCAGAAGAACTTCGACTGGAAGAATTTCCCGACCTTTACCGGCGCCGGACAAGACATTAAACTTCATTACGAGGCGGGCACGCTTAAACAGAACGCCTATTTAAGCTTTACTGAGCCGTGGCTCTTTGATTATCCGGTTTCCTTCGGCTTTGATGCCTTTCGCACCGAGCATAAACGCGCCGAGGATGTGGGTTACGGTTATGATGACAAGCGGGTCGGCGGCGACCTGCGGTTGGGCAAAGAATTTTCCGATTACCTGAAGGGTAACGCGATATATTCGCTGGAAGATATTACGATAAGCAATATTGACGATGCGGCGAGCTCCGAGTTAAAGAAAGAGGCTGGGACCAATACCGTGAGCAGGTTAGGACTGGGTCTTACCTACGACACCCGCGATAATATCTTAGACCCTACGCGGGGTTATATGCTTAACGCTTTTCTTGAGGGTGCGGGTGGGCCTTTAAGCGGAGACAAGAATTTCACCCGCTACACCTTTAAGGGTAGCTTAGATATACCGCTTGCCTTTAAATCAGTCTTGGAATTCCGTGGCCAGGCGGGTTTTGCCGATGCCTTCGGTGACTCGGATGAGGTGCCGATTTATGAAAGATATTTTGCCGGCGGCGCTTACACGATACGCGGATACAATGAAAGAAATGTCGGTCCGGTTGACCCTGCTTCCAATGATCCCATCGGCGGTAATTCCATGCTCGTCGGGAATATCGAACTTACCGTCCCGTTAATGGATTTTATTCGTGCCGCGGGTTTCTTCGATACCGGTAATGTCTGGGAAAAGGCCAAAGATTTCGGCAGCGGCGGTTTCAAATCCGGTTTAGGGTTTGGTTTCCGGGTCAAGACGCCTATCGGCCCGATAAGGCTGGATTACGGCTTCCCCTTAAACGAAGAGCCGGGAGAGGATAAAAAGAAAGGTAAATTCTATTTTAGTATGAGCCAGAACTTTTAAGTAAAGGTGAGGAGGTATAAATTGAAAAATCTGAAGATTTTTTTGGCGACAGTGATAATCCTGGGTTTTGCCGCTGGCGGTTTATGCGCGCAGGAGGCGATGAGATTCGCTTATGTGGATTTAAGCCGCCTGTTCGACGAATACTATAAGACCAAGGAATACGACGAGATTTTAAGCGGCAAGGCCAAGGTGAAGGAAGAGGAGCGCGGCAAAATCATAAATGTAATCAAGGACCTGCAGGCAAAGCTGGCCCTGGTAAGCGACAAGGAAAAAGACAAATTGCAGTCTCAGCTTGACGCAAAGATGAAGTCGTTAGAGGAATTTGACCGTGAGGCAACGGCTGATTTACGCAAGCAGCGCGACGAGCTGTTGCGCGAGGTCCTCAAGGATATTGAAAAGGTAGTGCGTGATTATGCCCAGAAGGAGAAATACGATTTTATCTTTAACGACCGTATACTCCTTTACGGCGACGATGGTTATGATATTACCCAGCCGCTGATTAAGATTTTAAACGAGAAGGCGAAAAAGAAATAACCGATATGCGTAAGACATTGGCGGAAATTGCCAGCATAGTTGACGGAGAGATTATAGGCGACGGTGCAGTAGTCATCACCGGCATCTGCGGGATAAAAGAGGCCAAGCCCGGGGATTTGACCTTTGTGGCCAATCCCAAGTACCTTTCGCTTATGGAGCAGACGCAGGCCTCGGCGATTATTACCTCTAAAGAGATAAAATCGGCGCCCAAGCCGATTATCCGCACCGAGAATCCTTCGTTGGCCTTTGCCAAAATGGTTTCTTTAATTGCGCCAAATGAGGTACCGCATTTCTCCGGCGTGCATAAGACAGCGATCATCGGCCAGAATGTTAAACTCGGTAAAGATATCGCCGTCGGCCCCTATGTGATCGTGGAGGATAACGCGGTAATTGGAGAGCGTACCGTCATTTATGCCGGATGTTATATTGGTCATCATGCGATAATCGGTAAGGACTGTCTTATTTATCCGGGCGTTTCCATTCGCGAGAGGATAACTATCGGCGGGAGGGTAATTATTCACAGCGGGACGGTTATCGGTTCCGACGGGTTCGGCTTTGCCACTATTAAGGGGTTGCACCATAAGATTCCGCAAATAGGCACGGTGATTATCGAAGACGATGTGGAAGTCGGCGCCAATGTCACTATTGACCGCGCGCGATTTGACAAGACGGTTATCGGTAAGGGGACCAAGATTGATAATTTAGTGCAAATCGCGCATAATGTTATCGTCGGAGAAAATTGTATCATCGTCGCCCAAGCGGGCATCTCCGGCAGCACGGCGCTGGGCAAGAATGTTCTCTTGGCCGGACAGGCCGGTTTAGTCGGTCATATCACCATCGGCGACGGCGTGGTAGTTGCGGCCCAAGCCGGCGTAACCAAATCGGTTCCCGCCAATACCAAGGTATCTGGATATCCCGCCAAACCTCACGATACAGCTAAGAAGGTAAACGCCTGCCTGCAGCGTCTTCCCCAGCTCGTAGATAAGGTAAAGGAACTTGAGAAGAAGCTCGCTGAATTACAGGAGCAGCTGAAAAGCAAATATTCTACTTCGCATAGCCAATGAGAAAAAATGGTAAATGCTTCGAAGAATATTCTCCGAAGCCCTACCACAGTTTGACTATGTAAGGGCGAAGGAGAATAGACGCCATGGACTTGCAGAAAACTATAAGAAAAACCGTCTCCTTGGAAGGTATCGGTTTGCATACTGGCGGCCGGGTGAAGGTTACCTTTAAGCCGGCGCTGGCTAATGCGGGAATAAATTTTATCCGCGTGGATTTACCCGGAAAGCCGGTTATCTGCGCCGCGATAGATAATATTTTAGATATTGATAAGGCCCCGCGCCGGACCTCGGTGGGTAAAGACGGAGTGGAGATTCATACCGTCGAGCATCTAATGGCCACCCTCTGCGGATTAGGCGTAGATAATCTCAATATCGATATTGATAATAACGAAGTCCCTGGTTTGGACGGCAGCGGTCTCAATTTCTTAGAGGCCATTAAAGATGCGGGATTAGAGGAGCAGCAGTCTGCGCGGCGTTATTTCTATGTCAAAGAACCGGTGATGGTAGAGGAAAGAGATTGTTTCCTGGCCGCCTTTCCCCACGCCCACTACAAGATTGCCTATACTCTCGATTATCATCATCCCTTAATGAAGGCGCAGTATTTGAATATCGAGTTAAACCACGAGAGCTTTGAAAAGGAAGTGGCGGGTTTTCGTACCTTTGTGTTGGAGGACGAGGTTGAGGATTTAAAGCTGCGCGGTCTTGGCCGGGGGGCAAACTATGAAAATACCCTCGTCGTCGGCGAAAAAGGCATAAAGGAAAATACCCTGCGCGCGGAGAATGAATTTGTCCGGCACAAAGTACTGGATTTAATCGGCGACCTTTATCTTTTGGGAATGCCGATAAAGGCGGCGGTGGTCGGGGCAAAGAGCGGCCATGCGCTGAATATTCGTCTGTTAAAAAAAATAAATGAGCAAAAGGGCCAGTTTGAATTAGGCGGCGTGCAAGCGACGAGTATCGCCCGTGGCAAGGAACTGGATATTTCCCAGATAATGAAGATCCTGCCCCACCGTTATCCATTTCTCTTGGTAGACCGCATCATTTCCATTGAAGATGGCAAGCGCGCCGTGGGCGTAAAGAATGTCACCATTAACGAAGGTTTTTTCCAAGGCCACTTTCCCCAGCGTCCAGTGATGCCCGGGGTGTTGATTATCGAAGCCATGGCGCAGGTGGGCGGCGTATTGATGCTTTCACAGGAACAGCATATGGGCAAAATTGCCTATTTTATCGCTGCCAACAACATAAAATTCCGCAAGACGGTGACTCCCGGTGACCAGCTGGTTTTAGAGGTGGAGATTATAAAGGTTAAATCCAAGACCGGTCAGGTGCATACCGTTGCCAAGGTTGATGGCCGGGTGGTTGCTGAGGCAGATCTAATGTTTACTTTGGTTGAATCGTAAGCTAAAACGGGATTCGTTCGCAGAGCTTAATACAGAGACAGCAAATTATTTTGTTGTCTTTCGAAGTTTGCGATATTATACTATTTCCCGGATGGAGGATAAATGGACAAGCCAAAACCGATAGTCCTGTCGATGATAATATGCGACACCGTGCTTGATGATAGGGCTACCAACAAGAAAACATTGGTTGGATTGTTTAGCAATATTTGGGCTTCTTCTTGTCCTTGCGTTCATCCGCGGCTTAATGTTTTTATAACCTTAACTGATGGAAGAGGCAGTTATCAGGGTAGCTTAAAGTGTGTTAACGAAGATACGAATACGGAAATACTGAGACTTGAAGGTCCCATAATTTTTCAGAGCGGAGAGCATATTATAGAGTTAAATTTTGAATTAGTTAATGTTCGTTTCCCCGCTTTTGGAAGTTATCACTTTGAGTTTTGGTGCGACGGCGATATTCTAATAACCAGAAGATTCGCAGTCACACAGCAGGAAAGCGTGGGAAGATAAAATGATAGACATAGTTCAAACTGACAGCCCGTCGGGACTTTACAATTTCTCGTCAAAAGAAAAAAATACGATAGTCAAAGGTATTCCCACAACTTGCCATAAGTTTGTCTTTCGTCACTCTATTATAGTTTCTAGCGTTGAGTTGTCGGACGAAGAAATGATCGCCATCGCCGAAAGGGCGGGGACATTTTCTTTTCTTAACAAGCCAGAAGAAGATATTTACACGATGGAAGATGGCGAAGCGGTCCAATGAAAAAAGGCGATATATTATTAGTACGTTTTCCCTTTACCGATTTGACTTCTCTAAAAGTTCGTCCCACGGTAGTAATATCTCCGGATTCATATAATAAACAGCATCAAGATCTGCTCTTAATGTTTATTACGACGAACGTCTCGACCTCCGGACCAGAAGATTTTCTACTAACAAATAAACACCCGGAGTTTGCTTTAACCGGTCTTAAAGTAAATTCGCTTTTCAAGATAAGTAAAATTAGTATTCTATCAAAACGTCTCGCTGTAAGAAAATTAGGCAATATCGGCCCCCAAATTTCTTCAGAGATAAATTCCAGATTGCAATCCTTCCTTCAATTAATGTAATAACATAATTTTTGCCTTCCCGCCCGCCTTGAGTATTGTTGACAGTACTATTCCAATGTGTTAAAATTCCTCGTCTATGGAGAGCAATGTAAAAAATACATCTTGACGCTAATTACCGCGAATCTATTAGCAGCCATTAGCGTTAATCGAGTTTCTCAATGCACTTCAGCTATGCAGAAAAACATTGTCCTGATTGGATTTATGGGTTCGGGCAAGACTGCGGTGGGCAAGGCGCTTAGCCGGCGGTTGAAGCGGGATTTCGTGGATTTGGACGAGGTTATTGTTCAAAGCGAAGGCCGGGCCATTACTGAAATTTTCGCCCAATCGGGAGAGGCATATTTTCGGCAAAAAGAGAAAGCGCTGGTAAAAGAATTCAGCTTAAAGAGTAATTTGATAATCTCCTGTGGCGGCGGGGTGGTTTTGGTCGCGGAGAACTTGAAGAATTTAAAGCGGGGCGGCACAGTAATTTATCTTAAGGCCGCCCCGCAGGTCATCTTAGCGCGCACCCGCCATTCTTCCCATCGTCCGCTTTTAAATGTTGCGGACCCGCAGAAAAAGATAAAGAAGCTACTTGCTGCGCGCGAGCCGCTGTATTTGCAAGCGGATATTATCGTCGACACCACGCGTAAATCCGTTTCCGAGGTTGTTGAGGAAATAATTAGTAAGATTGAAACAATAGGGAGAAGGTTTTAATGCGGCATTTTGGGTGAGGATGGGTTGTGGGTTGTGAGTCGAGTTGTGTGTTGTGGGGGTGGGTATTAATGACCTCACAACTCACCCCCAATGCCCACTACATATTCACAAAAATGGATGAGCAAGAAAGTCTGATTGCCTTAAACCTGATAGAGAGCTTTCCCGCGGTTAAGCTGCGCCGGCTCTTTGACCATCTTGGTTCGGGGAAAAAGATTTTATCGGCCTTGCCGGAGGAATTGACGCGGGTGGAAGGTATAACTGCGGTCTTGGCGAGAAAGATTGGTCAGATTGAGAAATATCGAGTTGAGAAAGAATTGTCCCTGCTTAAAAAACATCACTTTAAGGTCATTACCATTAATGATAAAGATTATCCGCAGAATTTGCGCAGCTTACCGGATGCGCCATTGGTGCTTTATGTAAAAGGAAGTTTTACTCCCGAAGATGCGCAGGCCGTGGCCATTGTTGGTTCGCGCCGAGCCTCGATGTATGGAATCTCCTGCGCGCGGAAATTCAGCCGCGAATTGGCAGAATTGGGTATTACGGTGGTTTCCGGAATGGCGCGTGGAGTAGATACGGCAAGTCACGAAGGGGCATTGTCGGTTAAGGGGCGCACCATAGCTGTTTTGGGTAGTGGTCTCTTAAATATCTATCCGCCGGAAAATAAAAAGCTGGCAGAGAAGATTGCGCAAGCTGGCGCGGTGATTTCCGAGTTTCCTTTAGAGACCGCACCGTTCGCTTATAATTTTCCCCGCAGAAACCGTATCATCAGCGGTATTTCTTTAGGGGTAGTGGTGGCGGAGGCAGCCAAGAACAGTGGAGCGTTGATCACTGCTGGATGTGCTTTGGAACAAGGCAGAGAGGTTTTTGCCGTGCCGGGAAAAGTGGACAGCACGAATTCTCAAGGAGTAAACGCGCTCATCCGGCAGGGGGCAAAACTTACTGCCAACATTGAGGATATCCTTGAAGAGCTGCGTTTACCGTTAAATGAGAATTTCAAACGGGCGCGGCAGGAGTCAAAGGCGAAGGCCGCGCCCCATCCCTCCTTAAGCGCGGCCGAGCATTCGCTGCTTCAAGGCTTAAGCGACTCGCCGGTGCATTTAAATGAGCTCTTGGAAAACAGTAGCCTGCAGCTTAACGAGGTTATGTCGCTTTTGACGCAGCTGGAATTGCGTCGGGTCGTCAAACAGTTGCCGGGAAAGTTCTTTGTTAAAGTCAATTGAGACCACGGAAACGCTTGACGCCAATTACCGCTAATTTATAGCGAATTGCCACTAATACCTAGAGCTATGGGTATTGGGGGTGAGCTGTGAGTTGTATGTCGGGGGTGAGGATGAGGGTGGGGATTGTTTTATTACCCATTCCCGCTACCCACAACCCGACTCACAACACACAACCCACCCTCATTCCCAGAATTAGCGGCCATTAGCGTTAAAATTTTATTTACCTGTAAATCAATGAAAAAACAAACCGCACAAAAATCTCTGGTCATTGTCGAGTCGCCGGCCAAGGCCAAGACTATTAATAGGATCCTCGGCGATAAATTCAGCGTGGAATCTTCCATGGGCCATATCGTAGATTTGCCCGCCTCCACCTTGGGTGTGGATATTAAAAATAATTTCGCCCCTACCTACGCCGTCATTGCCAACAAACAGAAAGTTCTGACTGCCCTGAAAAAAGCGGCCAAGGACAAGAAAGAAATTTACCTCGCCACCGACCCTGACCGCGAAGGCGAGGCTATTGGCTGGCATCTGTTAGAAAGGCTGGATACCAAGGCCAAGTTTTCGCGCGTGGTCTTTCATGAAATTACTCCCGAAGCCATAAAAGAGGCTTTTAAGAACGCGCGCAATGTTAACTTAAATCTGGTCAATGCCCAAGTTGCCCGTCGGGTGCTTGACCGTATTGTGGGTTATCAGTTAAGCCCCCTATTATGGAAGAAAGTAGGTTCACGCTTAAGTGCCGGCAGAGTCCAGTCGGTTGCCTTAAGGCTGATCGTAGAAAGAGAAGAAGAGGTTCGCGCCTTTATTCCGCAGGAATATTGGGAAATTCATGCCGAGTTAAAGAAGCAAGATACTCCGGATACCTTTACTGCTGAATTGCAGAAATTAGAAGGCAAAAAGCCGCAGCTTTCCAATGCGGAACAGACACAGAAGCTCGTAGCAGAGATAAAGGGGCAGGAGTTTGTCGTCGGCGATATCCGGCAGAAGACAGTAAAACGCAACGCCCCGCCGCCATTTATCACCAGCTCCCTACAACAGGCAGCCTTCAATAAATTGGGATTTACCGCGACAAGGACGATGTTGGTTGCCCAGCAGCTTTATGAGGGGATTGAATTAGGTTCCGAGGGCGCGGTAGGAGTCATCACCTATATGCGAACCGATTCCTTTAATGTCGCCGCCGCAGCTATTGACGAGGTGCGCCGGTATATCGGCAAGAATTTCGGAAAGGAATATCTGCCTCCCAAGCCCAACTATTTTCGCTCCAGAAAATCCGCCCAGCAGGCGCACGAGGCCATTCGTCCCACTAAGGCATCGCGCTCTCCAGAGAAGATAAAAGGTTTTTTAATCGAGGAGCAGTTTAAATTATACGAGCTTATCTGGCAGCGGTTTGTGGCCAGCCAGATGTCTCCTGCTGTCTATGCGGTCACCATGGTAGATATTAAGGCCGGCCGCGCGCAATTCGCTGCCTCAGGAAGCAAACTGGTTTTTCCTGGCTTTACCGTGTTAAAGTCAGTAAATGATGTTGAGACGGAAAAGCTGCTTCCCCCGCTTTCCGTCGGCGAAAAGCTTGAATTGCTCAAGCTATTGCCCAGTCAGCATTTTACCAAGCCGCCAGCGCGTTATTCCGACGGCAGCTTAGTCAAGGTCCTTGAAGAAAAAGGCATTGGCCGGCCCAGTACCTATGCCCCGATTATCCAGACCTTGGTGTATCGCAATTATATCCTGCGTGAGCGGGGGTATTTTATCCCGACAGAATTGGGCTTTATCATTTGCGATTTGTTGCTCAAATTCTTTTCCAATATCATCGAAGTCGCCTTCACCGCCAAGATGGAAGAGGAATTGGATATGGTGGAGGAAGGAAAATTGGAGTGGCATCGTCTGTTAAATGATTTTTATCTTCCTTTTAAAAAGGACTTAGACTTTGCGCAGGAGAATATGCAGAAGACGCAGGTCTTTTCCGACCGGAAATGTCCGAAGTGCGGCAAACAGATGATGGTCAAGTGGGGACGCCACGGAAGATTTTTGAGTTGCTCGGGATTTCCTGACTGCCGTTTTGCCGAGGCCTTTACTACTTCGGTAAAGTGTCCGGAGGAAGATTGCGGCGGAGAATTAGTGGAGCACCGCTCGCGCAAGGGAGGGCTCTTTTACGGTTGCAGCAATTATCCCAAATGCCGCTTTATGACCCGCCGTCTGCCGGTTCCCAAGGAAGAGGCAGCGGCCAGCGATTAGCGTTTAGCGGCGAGGAATTCGGGGGAATTCGGGGTGGAATTCGGGGGACACAACACTTAATTGCGAATTAAGTTATGTGTCCCCAGAAAAAAAACATGCAGCGATACATCGACAAATTTATTTCCTACTTAGAGATCGAGAAGAACTCTTCGCCGCATACTGTCCTAAATTACCGTATTGATTTAAGAGAGCTGGCGGCTTTTTTGGAAGAGAAAAAGCTGGCTATTGAGAAGGTCGGTTATCTTCATTTGAGGCAATTCTTAGCCAGGCTGCGGGAAAAAAATCCCCGGCCGCGCACCTTGGCCAGAAAACTTTCGGCAATCCGCAGCTTCTTTAAATTCCTCTGCCGCGAAAGTTATCTTAAAGATAATCCCGCGGGTCTGCTGTCTAGTCCTAAGTTAGACAAGCGCCTGCCGAAATTCTTAAGCGAAGAGGAAGTAGTTAAATTAGTCGAGGCGCCTAGATCTTGCGAGGAAAACGGCCTGCGCGACCGGGCGATTCTTGAGACGCTCTATTCTACGGGAATGCGTTTAAGCGAGTTGGTGGGCCTGGAAATTAAGGATATTGATTTTTTCAGCAATATGATTAAAGTTAAGGGCAAGGGAAAAAAGGAAAGACTCCTGCCAATTGGCGAGCAGGCCTTGCGGGCCCTCAAGCAATATCTTGATGAGCGGCTGTCGGGCTCCGGCGCAGTTTTTATAAGCAAAAGAAACTCTGCTTTAAGCGGACGGCAGGTCAGGAATATCCTTAATAAATATATCCGCCTGACCAGCCAGAGGGAAAATGTTTCTCCGCATGCCCTCAGGCATTCTTTCGCCACCCACCTTCTAAACCGGGGCGCGGATTTGCGCTCAGTGCAGGAGCTCTTGGGTCATGCCAATCTTTCCACCACCCAGATATACACGCATCTCACCACTGACCGCTTAAAGGCGGTGTATGAAAAGGCGCATCCCCATGCGCGATGAGATTATAATGTCAAATGAACAATGTCAAATAAATTCCCCTGCCTGCGGCAGGCAATTTCCAATTCCCAATATTTGAAGTGGACCCCTGGGATTGGACATTTATTTGGCATTTGAAATTTGACATTGGTGATTCTAAAGATGGCTTGGCTGTATAACTTAGCATTCATAATCTTCTTAATCTTCTCCCTCCCCGTTTATCTTCTGCGCGGGAAATTTCATCGAGGGCTTCTGATGCGGCTGGGAATTTTTCCCAAAGGTTTCTTTGCAGGGCTACAAAAATCCCGGCCGGTGTGGTTGCATGCGGTAAGCGTAGGCGAGGTAAACGCCATTGCCGGTCTGGTGAAAAAACTCCAGCAAGAATTTTCCGAAATAAGGCTGGTTATTTCCACGGTCACGCCAACCGGAAATCGGCTGGCAAAATCCTTGGCCCGGGACTGCGACTTGATCATCTATCTGCCGCTGGATTTAAGCTTTATTACTGAGCGGATAGTAAAAATGGTGAACCCGCAGCTTTTTATTACCACCGAGACCGAGCTCTGGCCCAATCTTTTGACCAGTTTAAAAAAACAATTTATCCCTCTTGCTCTGGTAAACGGCAGAATCTCTCCTCGTTCCTTTGCCGGTTATCGCCTTTTCCGTTTTCTCCTTAAAGATATCCTCGGCGGATTTAGTCTTTTCTGCATGCAAAGCGAATTAGACCGCCGTCGGATAATTACTTTAGGCGCTAAGGCGGATAAGGTCAGGGTCTTGGGCAATATGAAATTTGATATAGATTTGGCCGCGACCAACGGCAATAGAAACGGTCGCGGCCCCTTCGAGAATTTGGCGTCGCTTTTAGGCGGGAATGGTCAGCTGATAATCTGCGGCAGCACCCACTCGGGAGAAGAAGAAATAATCTTAAGAATTTATAAAGACCTCTTGCTGCAGTTTGATTACTTGCGTTTACTTATTGCTCCCCGACATATTGAGAGAGTGGAACAGGTGGAGAAGCTGGTTGCCGAAGCCGGGTTATCTGTGCTAAAGGTTTCCGAGCTGGCAAGCCGCGATTTACTGGAGAAAAATTGCGTTTTGATCTTGGATACCGTTGGAGAGTTAAAGCGGCTGTATGACTTGGCCACTATTGTCTTTATCGGCGGCAGCCTAGTCAGGAGGGGTGGGCACAATATTATCGAACCGGCCTTTTTCAGCAAGGCGATTATCGTTGGGCCGCATATGTTTAATTTTGCGGATATCACCCGGACCTTCCTTGAGAATCAAGCGGCGATTCAGGTTCACGACGAACTGGAGCTTTTAGAGGAGATAAAGCTTTTGTTGCTTAGCCCGGCCAAGCGGGACAGGCTGGGGCAAAGGGCTAAGGAGACTATAGGGCACAATCGTGGGGCGACCGGGGCCACCTTCGACTTGTTAAGACACATAATCGCCAAATAACCGGGCTGTATAAAGTTTCCCGTCGGTTGTCGTCTAAAAAGGTTACGGCCTCGGTAAAGTATCGGTTACGTATAAAAAGTCTTGGGTGTATGTAAGGCTATCAAAGGCCCGCTTCGCGGAGCGAAGCGAGGCGAGCATATATGGCATATAAGGCTAACAAGGCAACCGGGGTAAAGGGTTATTAGGTCAATATGGCGTTAATGTCAAATGCCAAATTTCCAATGCCAAATCAATGTCAAATTCGCCAATTCCAAATTGGACATTGGATATTGGGAATTTATTAGTCATTTGACATTGGGCATTGAACTTTATGGGCATTGGTCATTAATCGCCTAATAGCCTTTCTGCCTTTCATAGCCTCGAAAAATAATTCTTCACGATAGACGACTGGCGAAACCTTATAGACGATACGTAGCCGCAACCAAACCTTTTATAACGGAGACCAATATTTACATTTGAATCGCTTATGAAAGAATATTTATATCGTCTGGCGACTGATGAGGCAAAAGGTTGGTTGACACTCCTGCCCAAGGCGGTCTTGTTTATTCTGTCGCTTCTTTATGCCGCAGCGCTTAAAATATCTGCCGCCCTATATAGGTTAAAATTGCTGAAACAATACAAATTAAATGCCAAGGTCATCAGCGTCGGTAATATCACTTGGGGCGGCACGGGTAAGACGCCGCTGGTTGTCTTTTTAGCGCAAACTCTTTCTAAAGACCATAAGCCCGCAGTGCTTATCCGCGGCTACGGCAGCGACTTAAGTCGAACTTCGGTTTGGGCGAAGTTCGGGGACGAGGCCTTTATGCTTTCTGAAACCGTTAATGTTCCGGTCTTGGCCAGAGAGGACCGGCTGATTTCGGCAAGACAGGCAATAAACGATTTTTCCTGCGATACCTTAATCCTCGATGATGGTTTTCAGCAATGGCGTATCGGAAAGGATTTAGAGATAGTAGTCATTGATGCCGCCGCTCCTTTTGGTAACGGCCGGCTTATCCCCCGAGGAATTTTGCGCGAGCCGCTTTCGGTTTTAAAGCGTGCCGAAATATTTTTCTTAACCCGCACGGATTTGGCCAGCAATTTGCCGCAATTACGAGAGCGGCTTGCCGCGCTTAATCCTGAAGCCTTGATAGTGGAAAGCGTGCATCAGCCGGTTGGCTTTTATGATTTAAAGAAAAAAGACTATCGGATTGACGAGTTGGAATTAGCTTCGCTAAAGAATGTGGCGATATTGTGTGCTATTGGAAACCCCCGGGCTTTTGAAAAGACTGTTTCTGCTCTGGGAATAAATGTGAAACTTAGGTTCTTTTTTTTGGACCATCACTGCTATTCAACATCCGAGATGGATAATATAATCGAAACTTGCAGGAAGGAAGATATCCCCGTCGTCATTACTACACAAAAAGACGCGGTAAAGCTGCGGGATTATGTCTTATCCACCGATTGTGGGGTCAGGGTTCTGGTTTTGAAGACCGAGATTTTTATAACCAAGGCGAGGAATGAATTTCTTAGTCGATTATCTGGGTTATATACTGCTTAGGGCGATAACCGTTTTCTTTGTCCATATACCGGCACAGTTGGCTTTGTATATCGGCAGGGTAATCGGGGTCGTGGGTTATCACCTTGATCGTCATCATCGCAACATCGCCTACCACAATCTCAAAATGGCCTTTGGCCAAGAGAAGCCGCCGGCAGAGCTTAAAAGGATAACCCGGCGGCTTTACCAGAATTTCAGCCAGAACATCGTCGAGCTTTTGCGTCTTCCGGCAGTGGACGCGGCGTATCTTAAGCGTTATATTTCGATAGAGGGCGAGGAATATCTTAAAGGCGCGATTGGGCAAAAGAAGGGGTTTATCTTTCTGGCCGTGCATTTCGGCAGCTGGGAGGTTTCGAATGTCTTGGGCGCGATGTTCGGATACACCTACAAGGTCATTGCCAAAGAGCAGAAAAGGTTTAAGCGTTTAAGCGCGCTTTTGACTTCTTATCGTCAGATTACCGGCGCCAATGTGGTAAACAAAGGCTGGGGCACGCGGGATATTATCGAGGGTTTGCAAAATAATGAGGTCGTGGGTATGGTCGCGGATCAGGGCGGCAAAAGCGGGGTCTTTATCAATTTCTTCGGCCGGCCCGCGTCAATGTCTGCTGGGGCAATTCGCATTGCCCTGAAACTTGGGGTCACCGTGCTGCCGGTTTTTTTGATAAGGATAAAAGGCCCGCATCATCTTTTAAAGGTGATGCCGCCGCTGGATTTAAATGCCGCCGCTGATTTCGAGGAAAAGGTCAGAATAAATCTGGCTAAGGCCATTGGCTATGCCGAGGAGGTTGTCCGCCAATATCCCGATCAATACGCGTGGTTCTACAAGGTCTGGAAGTATTCCCGCCAACGCGAGATTTTAATACTAAGCGACGGGAAGGCCGGCCATCTTCGACAGTCTGAGGCGGTGGCCGGGGTTTTGGAAGAACAGCTTAAGAGGAAAGGGCTTGTCCCCGCGACGCGGACGATTGAGATAAGGTTTAAAAGTCGCTTTGCCTGCCGGGCAGCTATGGCCTCCAGTTTTTTCTCCAACCGTGGGCTGTGCCAGGGTTGCCAGAAGTGCCTGAAGTATTTTCTCGCCGAGAAGACCCATCAAGAGCTTTCCGGGGCAAACGCAGATTTTATTATCTCCTGCGGCTCGGCCTTGGCCGGAATAAATCTTATTGTAGCGGCGGAGAATCAGGCCAAGAGTATCGCGGTATTGAAGCCGGTGATTTTGGGAGTAAAAAGATTTTCGCTGGTGATAATGCCTAAACATGATCTGCCGCCGGCAGAGAAGAATGTCTTTATCACCTTGGGTGCGGTCAATGGGTTTGCTGCCGGTCCTAAACAATTTCCGCAATGGGATTCCGGGCGTAGTAAGATCGGGATTTTAATCGGCGGAGATACCAAGAATTCAAGACTGGATAAAGGAACTCTGGCCTCGGCCCTTGATTTAATAAAGGCGCAGGCCGAGGCCAGAGATTTGGATATCCTTGTCACTACTTCCCGACGCACCCCGCGGCAAATCGAGGAGCTAATAAAAGAAAAATTATCGGATTTCGCGCGCTGCAAGCTTTTGGTAGTTGCCAATGAGAAAAATATTCCCGATGCCGTTGCTGGGATTTTATCCTTAAGCCATATCCTCGTGGTCACTGATGACAGTATTTCGATGGTCTCCGAAGCGGCCTCTTCCGGACAGAGCGTCTTGGTGCTGCGCGAAAAATCAGCAAATCTCACCTACTCCCGGCGCGACCGCTTCTTAAGGGAATTATCCGAAAAGAACCATATCCTGCTTAGCGACCTTACCGGGTTGTCGCAAAATCTTGAAGCGCTTTTTTCCGGCAGACTTAAAACCAAGCTGCTTAACGACCGCGAGGTGCTGGTTAAAGCGGTTAATTCAATCATATGAAGGTCCTGCAGATTTTACCCGAGTTGAATGTCGGCGGAGTGGAGACTGGCACCCTTGATTTATGCCGCTATCTTATCACTAAAGGCCATCAGGCAGTGGTGGTTTCTGGCGGTGGAAAGTTGGTGGAGGAACTAGAGCAAATCGGCGTTAAGCATTATACCCTGCCAGCTAACGAAAAATCCTTGTTTTCCATTTTGCGGATGATTGATAAATTAAGCGTGATAATCCGCGAAGAAAAAGTGGCAATAGTTCACGCCCGTTCCCGCGTGCCGGCGTGGGCAACCTTTTTTGCCTGCCGTCGCACTAATACCGCCTTTATCACGACCTGTCACGGTTACTATTCACATCATTTTTTCAGTCGGGTAATGGCCTGGCCCAAGCTGGTCATCTGCCCCAGCCGGGTAATCGCCCGGCATATGGTGGAAGATTTTGGCCTGCCTCACGAGCGTCTCAGGCTTATACCGCGCAGCGTGAATTTGGAAAAATTTCCTTTCCGAGCGGTTGACTCCCGGCCTGCGGAGGAATTTATCGTCGGGATAATCGGAAGGATTACTCCTTTAAAGGGCCACGAATATTTTCTGAGGGCTATGGCCAAAGTTATCCGGCAGGTTCCCTCGTTAAAGGTTTGGATTATCGGCGATGCGCCAGAGGGCAAACAGGATTATAAACAGGAACTGATGACTTTGGTGCGCCGTCTGGTTTTGTCAAACTATGTGGAGTTTTTAGGCAACCGTAGCGATATACCGGAATTGCTCTCCCATATGCATTGCTTGGTGCTTTCTACGGTTACCGAAGAGGCCTTTGGCCGGGTTATCCTTGAGGCGCAGGCTGCGGGGGTGCCGGTGGTGGCGACCAGGGTGGGCGGAGTAGTAGATATTGTAGATGAGGAAAAAACCGGACTCTTAGTTACGCCCCGCGATCCCGACGAAATGGCTGCGGCGACAATCCGTATCTTTAAGGATAAAACCCTATCCCGGCGCTTAAGCGCAGCAGGCCGCAGAAAGGTTGAGCAACAATTTACCTTAAAAGAGATGGGGGATAAGACTCTCAAGGTTTATGACGAGCTTTTGCATTTGCAGAATATTTTGGTCATAAAGCTCGGTGCGGTGGGTGATGTGATTCTGGTGACTCCGTCTTTACGGGCTATCCGCGGGCATTTTCCCCGAGCAAAAATCTTTTGCTTGACGGGAAAAGAAGGCCGCGAGGTGTTGCAGCGCTGTCCTTTTTTGGACGACTTGATAGTTTATGATTACAAAGAGGCGAACCGCGGCATTAAAGGGCTTCTGTGTCTTGGCCAGCAACTAAGAAGATACAATTTTGATCTGGCAATAGATTTTCAGAATTCCCGCAAGAGCCACTGGCTTTCTTTTTTAAGTCTGGCACGCCAGCGCTGCGGTTATGACCGTAAATTCGGTTTTCTGCTTAACCAAAAGGTAAAGTACGACGGTGGTCAACTTCCCGCAGTGGAGCATCAATTTCAACTGCTTCAGGCATTGGGTATAAAACCCCAAGACCGGACTTTAAAACTGTGGCCGGCAAAAACGGATGAAGATTATGTTGCCGGCCTCCTTGATTCAGAATGGCTTTCTGAGGTCACCAACATCGTCGGCATAAACATCGCCGCTTCCGAAAAATGGCTCAGCAAAAGTTGGCCCATAGAAAATATTGTTCGCCTCTGCGACGAGCTTTCCCGGCGTAATATCCGCGTGGTCTTGACTGGCACTTTAGTGGATATGCCAAAGGCTGAACGGATTATGCGGCTTACCAAATCCAGGCCGGTCAACTTCACGGGCAAAACCACCATAATGCAGTTGGCCAGCCTGATAAAAAGATGCAAGGTATATATAAGCGCGGATTCCGCGCCTTTGCATATTGCCGCGGCAATGGGCGCGGCGGTAATTGGGCTTTTTGGTCCTACCTCGCCACAACGCCATATGCCGCCAGCGGAAAAATTTGCGATAATCAAAGGCAAGGCCGACTGCGCGCCCTGCTACAAGCCGAATTGCCGTCGGGTAGAATGCATGTATTCGATAGGCGTGGAAGAGGTTCTTGAAGCGATAATGAGATTCCTTGATTAAGTTGCAAAGATCCTCCATCAAGTAGGTGTAGTTTTGGGTATCGGTATGGGTAAGGTCGGGTTGTCGTTCTAGGTGTTGTTCTCGTTTTCGGAACGATAACCGCACCGATAACCAGAGCCAGACGTTACCGATACCCAGAACGAAAATATTTTTTATGAATATTTTATTTCTCACCACCCACTTCAACGAAGGCGGGATAAGCCGTTACTGTCTGGCTTTGAGCACCCAGCTTAATAAAATGGGTCACCGGGTATTTGTGGCTTCAGACCGCGGCGGCTTGGTTGAGGAGCTTGAGAAAAACGGGATTATTCATTTTTCTTTGAACCTCCGTACCAAATCCGAATTGAGCTTAAAAGTTTGGCTTAGCCTTTTTGCTCTTAAAAAAATACTTAAGGATAATGATATTCAAATCATCCACGCCCAAACGCGCGTGACGCAAGTGTTGGCCTGTCTCACGCAAAGCTTCTACAAGGTGCCGTATATTTCCACCTGCCACGGTTTTTTTAAGCCGCGGTTTTTCCGTCGTAAATTTCCTTGCTGGGGTCAAAGGGCAATTGCCATTTCCCGGCCGGTGAAGGAACATTTAATAAAAGACTTACAGGTTCCTGCCGCAAAAGTAGTTTACATCCGCCACGGCTTGGATTTTTCGCGGTTTAAGCGTTTCAGCCCGGAGATTATCAATGAATGCCGCAAAGGTTTGGGTCTTGCCGAAGGTCCGGTAGCCGGGATCATCGCCCGGCTCTCTTCAATTAAAGGCCACGAGTTTTTATTGCAGGCAATGCCGCAGGTATTGCAAGAATTTCCCTTGGCCCAGCTTTTAATCATTGGCGAGGGAGGGCTAAAGAATAAATTATCGCGGCTGGCCAAAGCATTGGGCTTATCCAAGAATATTATCTTTGTGCCCGCGGTGAAGGATACGGCGGTTGCCTTGGACCTGATGGATGTTTTTGTTATGCCGTCCCTGCAGGAAGGCCTGGGGCTTTCGGTTATGGAGGCGATGGCCGCGGAAAAACCGATTGTGGCCAGCCGCGTGGGAGGAATACCGGATTTGATAAAAGACGGTCAGACTGGAATTTTGGTTTCTGCCGGTGATCCCTCGTCGCTGGGAAGCGCCATAATTAGTCTGCTTAAGGATAAAGAATTGAGGACGCGCTTGGGAGAATCCGCCGGAGAATTCATCAGAAAAGAATATCCTTTGGAGCAAATGGTAGTTGAGACGGAGAAAGTCTATGCCGAGGTTTTGCGTGAAAGACAATAAGGACCTAAAACGAATCCTGGTGGTCAATGTCAACTGGCTCGGTGATGTTTTGTTTTCCACGCCCGCCTTTAAGGCGCTTAAAAGCGCTTATCCCCAAAGTTATCTTGCCGGTATGGTGGTGCCGCGCGTTAAAGAAGTTTTGGAGGATAACCCCTATATCGATGAGTTGATTATTTTTGACGAGGAGGGTGCGCATAAGTCGCTGTTTGGAAAAATCAGCCTGATTAGGAAGCTGCGACAGAGAAAATTCGACACGGCTTTTTTGCTGCATCGTTCATTTACCCGCGCGCTTTTGGTTTTTCTGGCCGGAATCCCCAATCGCATTGGTTATTACACCCGCAAGCGGGGATTTTTACTGACTAAGGCAGTTTATCCCGACACCGCAGAAATCCATCGTATGGATTATTATCTTAAGGTAGTGGAAAGTGCTGGCGTGAAGATTGTTGACCGCCATTATCAGTTTTTCCTCCAAGACGATGACCGTCGGTTTATCGAGCGTTTGCTTAAAGAAAAGGGCTTGGCTGCGGATGAGCCGTTTGTGGTCTTAAATCCCGGCGGAAACTGGGATTTGAAGCGCTGGCCGCCGGAAAATTTCCGTCTTCTGGCCGGGCGCTTGATTCCTGAAACGGGTTTTAAAATAGTGATCTCTGGTGCGGCAGGTGATATAGCCTTGGCCAAAGAAATCTCCGGTGGAGTGGCCGGGAAAGCGACTGTTCTTGTCGGAGAAACCAATTTAAAACAACTCGGCGCATTATTTGAAAGGGCGAAAGTGGTGGTGTCGGCAGACAGCGGGCCGGCGCACCTTGCTTGCGCCGTGGGTGCGCCGGCCCTGATTTTATTTGGTCCTACCGCAAAAACGGTAACCGGGCCGCGGGGAAAAAACCAGTGCGTGATTATCCAGAAATCAATAGCGGGTTGTCGCGTGCCTTGTTACCAGCTTGATTGTCCGGATAATCGGTGTATGCGGGCAATTGGGGTGGAGGAGGTATTTGAAGAAATTAAGAAGCTTAACAGTGAAAAGATAGTGAAATGAGGGGATGTATGTTGGTTTCGTCAGTCGTCTATCGTGAAAAATTATTTTTCGAGGCTATGAAAGGCAGAAAGGCTATTAGGCGATTAATGACCAATGCCCAATGTCCAATTTGGAATTGGCGAATTTGACATTGATTTGGCATTGGAAATTTGGCATTTGACATTAACGCCATATTGACCTAATAACCCTTTACCCCGGTTGCCTTGTTAGCCTTATATGCCATATATGCTCGCCTCGCGGCGAGGTCGAGGGCCGGCAAGGCAGGGAGTCTTTGCGATTTAGCGGTGTAAAACGACTTTTTCAACAGTCTTCTAAACGCGGCCGTCTGAGAAATATTCTATGAAAATACTCTTTATAACCTTAAGTAACATCGGCGATGTAATTCTCACTCTTCCGGCAATGGATATCCTGCGCCGCGATTTTCCCGAGGCGCAATTTACCGTACTTTGCTCAGAGAAGGCCGCGGATATTTTCCGTAATGACCCACAGGTGGAACTGTTAGTTTTTGACAAGCGTGCTTCAATAAAAGATTATATCCGCCTTACCCTTGCTTTGAGAAAGGAATGTTTTGACTGGATATTCGATTTTCGCAATACCGCCTTTCCTTGGTTACTGCGCAGCCAGCGGCACACCTCTGCGTTTATCAAAATCCCTAAGGACATTGTGCATAAGAAAGGTCAGCATCTTTTCCGGTTAAGATCCATTTATCCCTTTGCCGGCGAGGCGGCGGCAAATTCTATTTTTATAGAGGAGAAAGACCGGCAATTCATCGCCGATAAATTGGGAGTTCTTGAAGGACGCAAGTTGGTAGTCATCAGCGCTGGTGCAGCCAATGAATGGAAGTGTTGGACCGAAGAGGGTTTTGCCGTGGTAGCCGACTGGTTAATTGAAGAATACGCAGTGGCAGCGGTCTTGGTCGGCGATGAGAAGGATAGGGAGTCAAGCGGCCGGATAAGCGAGAAGATGCGCAACCGGCCGCTTAACCTCTCCGCAGAAACCTCGCTTAAGCAGTTGGCAGTTTTATTGTCCAAAGCTGATTTGGTAATTTCCAATGACAGCGCAGTAATGCACCTCGCCAGTTACTTAAATGTGCCGGTTGTTGCGTTGTTCGGCCCCAGCAACGAGAAAAGGTATGGGCCGTGGAGCAGGAAGCGTTTCGTGGTGCGTAGTAATGTGTCGTGTGCGCCTTGCGAAAAATCCGGTTGTGACCAGGAACATGATTGTATGCGCTCTATCCCGCCACTGCAGGTTATCAAGGTACTTAAAGAGAATTTCTCCGAACTTAAAGTAGAACTTCCGGCGGCCAGGGATTTTTCTAAAGACAGAAAGCGGATTCTATTGGTGCGTACTGACCGTATCGGAGATGTACTGTTGACTACGCCGGTGCTTAAGGCCCTAAAGGAATTCTGGCCGTATAGTTATGTGGCGATGTTAATCGCCCCGCAAACCCGCGAGATTGTAGAAGGTAATCCTTATTTAGACGAGGTGATGGTTTTTGATAAACAAAAAGGCTGGCGGGGATTTTGGGGGATGGTTAGGAAGTTAAGAAGTAAGCATTTTGATCTAGCTCTGGTTTTGCATACCAAGCGCTGGACTAATCTATTGTGTTTTCTTTCGGGGATAAAAGAACGGGTGGGGTATCATAATAATAAATTCGGTTTTCTTTTGACACAAAAGATTCCCGATACCCGGCCACAAGGCAAAATGCATGAAGCTGAATATTGTCTGGCGGCTTTAAGTAGGATTGGGATTCCGGCGCAATATTCCCCGCCGTTTATGCCGATAAGTTCTTCGGCTGAGATTTGGGCGGACGAGGTTCTGAAAAGTAATGGAGTGGCGAGAAAGGATTTATTGATCGCCCTTAATCCCGGGGCAAGTTGTCCTTCCAAGCGCTGGAGAGAGGAAAAATGGGCGATTTTGGCGCGGCGCTTGTCCGAAAAGCTCGGCGCCAAAATCGCCATCATATGCGGCTCTTCGGATATGTCGGTAGCCCAAGAAGTATTAAGCCGCGTATCTTTTCCGGTCATTGACCTTGCCGGCAAAACTTCGCTTAAGCAACTGGCCAGTTTTTTGCGCCGCGCTAATCTATTTATCACCAATGATTCCGGGCCAATGCATATTGCCTGTGCGGTGAACACGCCGGTGGTGGCCGTTTTCGGCAGAAATGAAAAAGGATTAAGCCCAAGACGCTGGGGGCCCTGGGGAAAGCTCTCGACGGTGTTGCACAAAGAAGTGGGTTGCGAACTTTGCCTTGCCCACAACTGTCAGAAAGGCTTTGCCTGCCTTGAGGCAATTTCTCCTGAAGAAGTGCTGACAGTCGCAGAGCAACTTTTAAGTAGCTCACGATGAAAAAGCTAAAATGGATAATCGCACGGGAGGTCTTGATACTTATTGCGTTGGGGGTTGTACTTCACCTGCTATTGTCTCTCCTGCAGAATGTGGCAATAGTTCTGCCGCAGTATCGCTCTCTTTTAGGCGTTAACTTTCTTTACCAACTGGCGATGGCCTATCTCGCTTGGTTTGTCGTCCGTTTTGCCATTTGGATAACCGGTGCGGTTAGGGATAAATGAGGAGTGTTGACGCCTGCCTTAAACTATGGTAGAATCTCTCGAAAAAATGGACCTCGGTAAACTCAAAACTTATTCTCTAAATCGGCGTAAAAGCAAGGTTAATCTTCAGTTATTTGCCCGCTCCCTGCATAAAGGCGCCAGCTTTAAAGAGTTTTATGCCTCTTTGCCTAAGGTGCTGGCAGCAGAGAATTTGCATAAAGTATCGGCAGCGGTGGTAAACAGCGCCAAGGCCAAAAAAATGGTTATTTTTATGGCCGGCGCCCATGTCCTCAAATGCGGCTTAAATCCTATTGTCATCAATTTAATAAAAAGAGGCGTCATCAAGTGCGTGGTCTTAAACGGCGCGGGCATTATCCATGACTTTGAGCTCGCCTATGCGGGGTTTACTTCCGAGGATGTCTCTGAGGCGATTAAAGACGGCAGCTTTGGCATGGCCAAGGAAACCGCAGAGTTTATTAACACGGCAATCAAAGAAGGGAATGACTGTGGCCTCGGCTTGGGAAAAAGTGTGGCCGAGGCCATAGATAAGCATAACCTGCCCCACAGAAATTTAAGTCTGCTTTACAATTGCCTTAAATATAAAATTCCAGTTTGTGTGCAAGTGGCGATTGGCACGGATATTATCCATCAGCATCCTTCCTGCGACGGGGCAGCCGTGGGCGAGGCATCGTTACGCGATTTTCATCAGCTCATCGCGCAAGTGGCAAAATTGGAAAAAGGCGTGTTGTTGAATTTCGGCTCCGCAGTGATTCTGCCCGAGGTTTTCTTAAAAGCCCTGACCGTAGCCAGAAATTTAGGTTATAAGGTAAAGGATTTTACCACGGCAAATTTCGATATGCTTTTCCATTACCGGCCGCAGCAGAATATCGTTTGCCGCCCAACCCAAGGTACGGGCAAAGGTTATTATATCCTCGGCCATCACGAGATTATGCTGCCCCTCTTGGCAGCGGCTGTCATTGAGAAACTTTGAATTATTATGAAGAGCCGTCTACACCGCTAAAGCGCAAAATGTCCGCAAAAGCGCAAAGATTTTCCTATCAAAAAGAACTTTGCGTCTTTGCGGGTTTTGGCGGTTTTGCGGTGTAAAAATCTATGAAAAATCTTAAACAAATAATTTCAGAATTTAACCGCGTCAGGATAATGGTGGTCGGCGACTTGGTTTGGGATGAATTTATCTGGGGAAAGGTGGAGAGGATTTCTCCCGAGGCGCCGGTGCCGGTTGTGTTAGAAACCCGCAGGTCCTATATGCCTGGGGGCGCGGCAAATGTCGCCAATAACTTAAGGAGTATCGGTTGTGCGGTAAGTCTCGTCGGAAAAGTCGGCGATGATGCGGAAGGCAAAACGCTCCTTGAGGACATAAAAAAACTGGGCATTGCGACTAACGGGATCCTGTGCGATAAAAAATCACCTACCATTGTCAAGACCCGGGTTATTGCCCAGCACCAGCAGGTGGTGCGGGTTGATCGGGAGACCGTAGGCTTAAGTCCTGACTTCGCAAATCAGCTGGCTACTTTTATCATTAAGCAGCTTCCCGCCTTCGATGCGATCATCATTGAAGATTACGGCAAAGGAGTAATCAATCCCGGCTTACTGCATAAAGTTTTTCCGGTTGCCCGTCAGTTAAACAAGGTAATTGCCGTGGACCCCAAAGAGGATCACTTTGATTTTTACGCGGGCGCCACAGTGATTACCCCGAACCGCAAAGAAGCGGAAAATGCCGTGAGTTATCTCAAGATAAAAGACGACCAGAATCGTTTTCGAATGAATGTCGCCCGCCTCAACACCGACAAGGATCTTAACTCGGCGGGCAAAGAGTTGCTGCGTTATCTTGATCTGGAAGCGGTATTGATTACCTTGGGCGAGCAAGGGATGCGGTTGTTTGAGAAGGACAAGCCACCCCTGCATATCGATACTGTGGCGCAGGAAGTTTTTGATGTCTCCGGTGCCGGAGATACAGTAATCGCTGTCTTTACTGCGGCCTTGGCCAGCGGTGCCGGGAAAAGAGAATCCGCCATTCTTGCCAATTTTGCCGCGGGTATTGTCGTCGGTAAATTAGGCGTTGCTACCGTCAGCCAACAGGAATTACTTAAGACTATAAGATAGGGATTAAGAAGTATTTGTTGTGAGTAGTGTGGGTGAGTTGTGAGTAGTGAGTCGAGTTGTGGGTTGTGAGGGTGAGGAGAAATATTCCCCACCCCCATCCCCATTACCCGACCCACAACACACAACTCATCCGCACCCCAAGAGTAAAATATTATTTCACCTCAAACAAGACGATGAACTGTATCGGTATAATCCCCGCACGGTATACAGCCACGCGGTTTGCCGGCAAGGTCCTGGCCAATCTTTTAGGCAAGCCGGTCATCCAACATGTCTGGGAGCAGGCCAAAAAAAGCCAGATGCTCGACGATCTGATTATTGCCTGCGACGATGAGCGGATTCTGGAAAAGGCCAAGGATTTTGGCGCCAAGGCTATTCTGACTTCCAAGGACCATCTTTCGGGTACCGATCGCCTGACCGAAATCGTCCATGACTTGGAGGTAAAAGTGGTAGTGAACATCCAAGGTGATGAGCCGTTAGTGCATTTTACGATGATTGACGATGCGGCCAATGCCCTTTTGCAGAATCCCGATTGTGTAATGGCCACCATCATTACCCCTATAAAAGACGCGCAGGTTTTATCCGATCCCAATGTGGTTAAAGTAGTGGTAGACAAAAGCGGCCTGGCGATGTATTTCTCCCGCGCCGCTATCCCCTTTGTGCGGGATAAGAAAGCCGAGCCCAAGGTTACTTTCTATAAACATATCGGCCTTTACAGCTACACCAAGGATTTTCTTTTTACCTTTAAGAATCTGTCGGCTTCCATGCTTGAAGCTGCGGAGAAATTGGAACAGCTAAGGGTGCTGGAGGCGGGCTTTAAGATAAAGACTATTATTACCAAATACGATACTGTCGGCGTGGATACGCCGGAGGATTTAAAAAGGGTAGAGGAAATGCTGCGGGGAAAGCAAAATGACTAAATATATTTTTATTACCGGCGGCGTGGTCTCCAGCTTAGGCAAGGGGATCGCCTGCGCCTCTATCGGTAGGCTCTTGGAGTCACGGGGCTTAAAGGTTGCCTTGCAGAAGTGCGATCCTTACATCAATGTTGATCCCGGCACAATGAATCCCTTTCAGCACGGCGAGGTGTATGTCACGGACGACGGCGCTGAGACCGACTTAGACTTAGGTCACTACGAGCGCTTTACCTCCTGCGCTACGGGAAAGGATAATAACCTCACCACCGGCAAGATTTATTATTCGGTTATATCCAAAGAGCGCCGCGGCGATTATCTGGGCGGAACCATTCAGGTCGTTCCCCACATCACCAACGAAATTAAAAATTCCATTCGGGCCCTGGCGCATGGCCGGCATTATGATGTGATCATCGTCGAGGTGGGCGGCACGGTCGGCGACATCGAAAGCCTGCCTTTTTTGGAAGCTATTCGCCAGCTGCGCCTTGAGCTAAAACCCGGCAATGCCATTAATATCCACCTTACCCTGGTGCCCTATATCCGCGCGGCGGAAGAGATAAAAACCAAGCCGACACAACACAGCGTAGGCAAGCTGCGTGAGATCGGCATTCAGCCGGATATACTTTTATGTCGCACCGAAAAGCCATTGTCACAAAAGGTCAAGGCCAAAATCGCCCTTTTCTGCAATGTAGCTGAGGAGTCGGTTATTCAAGCCATTGATGTTGATGAGATCTACCGCATCCCGCTCATTTATCAGCGCGAGGGGCTTGATGAGATTATCTTAAAGATGCTCAAGCTAAAATGCCGCAAATCGGATTTGCGCGATTGGGAAAGAAAAGTAGTTGCTCCGGCGATAAATCCGAAATATAGGGCGCGTATCGCGGTAGTAGGAAAATATATCGAGCTACAGGATGCCTACAAATCCATTTACGAAGCGTTGCGCCACGGCGGTATAGCCAACTCCTGCCGGGTGGAGATAAAAAAGATTGATGCCGAAGAGTTAGAGGGCATAGCGGGGTTGTCCGCGCTCGACGGAGTAGACGGAATTCTGGTTCCCGGCGGTTTTGGCTCGCGGGGGATCGAGGGCAAGATTGCGGCCATTCGTTTTGCGCGCGAGAAAGGCATCCCTTATTTCGGGATATGTTTGGGGATGCAAACCGCGGTCATTGAGTTTGCCCGCGATGTGTTAGGGATGAAGAAAGCCAATTCCACGGAATTCAACAGAAATACCCCCTTCCCCGTAATCTGCCTGCAAGAGGAACAGCGGAAGATAAAGAATCTGGGCGGCACCATGCGCTTGGGGATTTATCCTTGCCGCTTAAAGAAGGGCACGCGCGCCTTTGCCGCTTACGGTAAAGAGAATTTATGCGAGCGCCATCGCCACCGTTATGAATTTAACAACCGTTTTCGTGCCCGCTTTGAGCAGGGAGGGATGGTCTTCTCCGGCGTCTGCCCCAAAGGCGCTCTGGTGGAAATCGTCGAGCTTAAAAACCATCCGTGGTTTGTAGGCTGTCAGTTCCATCCGGAATTTAAGTCTAAGCCTGATAAGTGCCATCCGTTGTTTCGGGAGTTTATCCGCGCGGCGGTAAAGAGCCAGCGAGAGAAAAAATGAGACACGGATTTACACGGATTTAATTCGGATTTGCACGGATATGATTTGTCCGTGCTAATCCGGTTTCTTATCTGTGTTAATCCGTGCAATAATATGGTTAAGGCAATAAGAGTAAAGGACATCAAAATCGGCACGGGTCAGCCGCTCGTGTTAATCGCCGGGCCTTGCGTGATTGAAAGCCGGGATGCGGCTTTACGCGCGGCAAAAAGACTTAAATCCCGCGTCGGAAAACTTAAGATGCCGTTTATATTTAAGTCAAGTTATGATAAAGCCAACCGCACCTCGATTAAGTCCTTTCGCGGCCCGGGCCTTAAAAGGGGGTTGCAGGTTTTAAGGGAAATTAAGGAAACGCTGGCTGTGCCGGTTTTAAGCGATGTGCATTCGGTTGTCGAGGTCAAGGCCGCGGCCCAGGTTTTGGATGTGATACAAATACCCGCACTCTTGTCACGGCAGACGGATTTGCTGCGCGCTGCTGCTGAGACCGGCAAGGTTATCAATGTCAAGAAGGGCCAGTTTTCTGCGCCGTGGGATATGATTGAGGTTATAAAAAAGATTGAGAGCGCCGGGAATAAAAATATCCTGATAACCGAAAGGGGCGTAAGCTTCGGGTATAATAATCTGGTCTCGGATTTTCGTTCGTTGGTAATTATGCGTAAATTCGGTTATCCGGTGGTTTATGATGCCACGCACAGTGTGCAGCTTCCCGCGGGTGCCGGGGAAAGCTCCTCGGGACAGAGTGAGTTTGTACCGTTTTTGTCACGCGCGGCCGCGGCGGTGGGCTGCGACGGTTTGTTTTTGGAGGTGCATGAGAATCCCGCGGCCGCGCTCTGCGACGGCCCGAATATGATTTCCTTGCACGAGCTCGAGACCTTATTAAAACAAGTCATTGCCATTGAGAGAGCGTTAAAAAGTCAAGTTAGACGGTAGTTTCAGGGGTGAGGATGGGTTGTGAGTAGTGAGTCGGGTTGTGTGTTGTGAGGGTGGGGTGTTAATTCCTCACAACTCACCCACAATACTCACAACCTAAAGATCGAATGACTATTCAAAGAGCAAAAAAGGTATTGTTAACCGAAGCCACGGCAATAAAGAAACTTACCCGACGGGTCGATCAACATTTCTTGAAGGCCGTAGAAATGATCTGCCGCAGCAGGGGTCGGGTCGTGGTCACGGGAATGGGCAAGGCCGGAATCATCGGACAAAAAATTTCTGCAACTCTCTCCTCGGTAGGCACGCCAAGTTTATGGTTGCACAGCGCCGAGGCCATTCACGGCGATTTAGGCCGGGTCACCAAAGACGACATCATTATCCTTTTATCCAACAGCGGAGAGACTGACGAGGTAAAGAAATTATTGCCGCTTTTGAAAAAATTAGGGGCTAAGATAATTGCTATTACCGGACAGCTTAAATCCACGCTGGCAAAATACAGCGATGTGGTCTTGGATGTCTCGGTAAAAGAAGAGGGTTGCCCGCTGGGTCTGGCCCCAATGGCCTCGACCACGGCAATGTTAGCAATGGGCGATGCCTTGTCTGCGTGCCTTATTGAGCGCAAGGGTTTTAAGCGCGAGGACTTTGCCTTCTTACATCCCGGCGGAAACTTGGGGAAAAGGCTTTTGCTAAGGGTTGAAGATATTATGCGTAAAGGCGCCGCCAATCCGATAGTGAGCGAGGAAAAAAAAGTAAAGGATGTACTTTTAAATATAACCCAAGCCCGCGCCGGCTCGGCAACCATTGTAAATAAACAAGGCCGCCTTGTTGGGATATTTACCGACGGAGATTTGCGTCGGCATTTGGAAAAAGACCCGGACTTATCCTTGCGAAAAGTAAGCGAGGTTATGACCAAAAATCCCATCACCATTTCCCCCGGCCGTCTGGCCGTGGAAGCCCTGCGCGTCTTGGAGGAGAAAAAGATTGATGAAATCCCGGTAGTGGACTGCCGCCATAAGCCGGTGGGGTTGTTGGATATTCAGGATGTTTTAAAAGCAGGTTTGGTATAACTTCTTTCCGATTTGTTTAATGAAAAATGTCCGATGACTAATGCCAAATAAATTTCCAATGCCCAATTGGTCATTGGAAATTTGACATTGATTTGACATTTGACATTGGAAATTAAAGAATAATGACTTTAAGAGAGAGACTGAAAAGGATTAAGCTGTTGATAATGGATGTTGACGGTGTCTTAACCGACGGGAAAATCGTCTTTGACGATCAAGGCGGCGAGTTGAAGTTTTTCGATGTGCAGGACGGTTTGGGCGTGGTGCTGATAAAAAGGGTGGGGGTCAAGACGGCTATAATCACCGCTAAGGGCTCCAAGGTCGTGGAGCGCCGCGCCGCGGATATGCAGGTTGACCATCTTTATCAGGATGCCGAAGACAAAACCATTGCCTTCCGTCATCTTTTGGAAGAATCGAAACTTAAAGCCGAAGACGCCTGCTTTATTGCCGACGAGCTTATTGACCTGCCGGTAATCAAGCTGGCCGGTCTGGCCGTAGCCGTAAAGAATGCCGCGCCGGAAGTAAAAAGATACGCCCATTACATCACCAAGAGAAACGGCGGACAGGGCGCGGTCCGGGAAGTTATCGAAATGATTTTAAAGGCGCAGGGCGAGTGGCGACGTGCCACTGAGAAATATATTTGAGGACACCACGACACCTGACACCAAGTCACCCGTAGACTGTTGACGGGTGGCATGGTGTCTTGGTGGCTTGGTGACCTAGCGTATGAATAAGAAAATTTTTTTATTCTTAGTGTTCTTTCTTATCAGCGGCTGGGTCGTCGCCGAGGAGCCTTCTAACCAGCAATTCCTCGATTTTAATCTGTCCGGCTATGGTCAGGGTGGCAAAAAGACTTGGGAGGTCCGGGGTCAGTCCGCGGACATCTTCGAGAATATCGTCAAGCTCACCAACATTGTGGCTAATGTCTATGGTCAGGATGAGGATATGACTCTTACCGCCAAGACCGGCAGTATGAATAAGGAAACCGGCAATATGCATTTGGAGCAGGATGTGGTGGCCACCACCAAAAGCGGAGCAAAGCTCACTACTGATTCTCTTGACTGGCAGCGCTCCAAGGATTTGATAACCACGCCGGACAAGGTAGTGGTGGAAAAAGAGAATATGACCGCCGTGGGTTTTGGCGCCGAGGCCAAGCCCAGCATGAGTCAGGCTGAGTTTAAGAAAGACATCACTGTAAATATTAATACTGCCGAGAAGGATAAGCCAGCAAACTTTACCATCATCACCTGTGATGGCCCAATGGAGATAGACTATCAAAAACAGCAGGCGGTCTTTAACAAAAACTGCAAGGCGGTTGATGCGCAAGGGACGATTACTGCCGAGCGCATGGAGGTATATTTTGATTTGAACACCAAACAGCTGATTAAGATCATTTGCAAGGGTAATGTGAAGATACAAAAGGGCGAGAATACCAGTTTCTCCGACGAGGCGATTTATCTGGCTGCGGAAAAAAAGATGACTCTCCTGGGCCGTCCGAAATTGATTTTACTGACTGAGGGGGAGGAAGAATCAGGATCTCTGGGAGACAATGATAAATCCCAAATCCCAATTTCCAAATCCCAAACAAATCCAGATTCCCAATAGCCAAATTTACAAATCTGAAAAATGAATTTGTTGGAAACTAAGGGGTTGGTTAAGACTTATGCCGGCCGGCGGGTGGTAGATAAGGTGGACATCGCGGTCAAGCGCTCGGAAATCGTCGGGCTCTTAGGGCCAAATGGCGCGGGAAAGACCACCACCTTTTATATGATCGTCGGGGTTATCCCGCCGACCGAAGGAAAGATTCATTTTGACCAGCAGGATATTTCTAATTTTCCCATTCACCAGCGCTGCCGTTTGGGAATGGGGTATCTTTCGCAGGAGCCGTCGATATTTCGCCGGCTTACCGTGGAAGAAAATATTATGGCTATTTTAGAGACCTTGCCAATTGGCATCCGCGAACGCAGACGGCGCCTTAAGAATCTTTTGGCCGAGCTGAATATCTCTCACTTGGCAAAACACAAGGCCTATACCCTTTCCGGCGGTGAGCGCCGGCGCCTGGAGATCACCCGCGCCTTGGTTACTAATCCGTCATTTATTTTATTGGACGAGCCTTTTTCCGGCATTGATCCCATTGTGGTTGCCGAGGCCCAGCAGATAATTCGCGACCTAAAAGAAAGGGGCTTGGGGATATTATTGACTGACCACAATGTAAGGGAGACCCTGTCCATAACCGATCGCGCCTATCTGATTGCCGAGGGTAGAATTCTTATCTCCGGTAAGGCTGAGGATTTAATCAATGACCCGCGGGCGCGGCAGATTTATTTGGGCGAACAATTCCGTATGTAATCAAAAAAAGAAAAAATGCTTATCAAGAAATGCGATGTCAAAAAATTGGATGCCTGCAAAAGGCAAATTAATATTGAGATTGCCAAAGAGACCGTGGACCAAAAATTAGATCAGGTCCTCTCTGAGATTAACAAGAATGCCAAGGTGGATGGTTTCCGTCCCGGCAAGGCCCCGCGTTATATCATCGACGAGAAACACGGCAACCAAGCCCGCGGAGAGGCGATTAAGCGTTTGATTTCCGATTCCTACGACGAGGCCATTGCCGGCGAGAAATTAGCTCCTCTTGACCTTCCCGAGATTTTTGATGTCGAGTTTAAGGAGGGAACGTTATTTTATAAGGCCAAGTTAGAAGTCAAGCCTGAAGTTAAAATTAAGGATTACCGGGGGATAAAGATTACCCGCAAGCCAGTGGAGGTTTCTTCCGACGAGATTCAGAAGGCGATTGAATACCTTAAAGGAACGCAAGGCCTGAACAAAGATACGCCTGCCGACGATGCCTTTGCTCGGGGATTGGGTTATCCCTCGCTTAAAAGTTTGGAGGATTCCATAAAAAAGCAATTAGAGGTTAACAAAGAGCAGATAGCGCGCTCCCAGATGGAGGAAGAATTAATTGAGCAGCTCTTGGCTAATGCCTCGTTCGTCCTGCCGGAGGCCGCGGTAAAGAAACAACTCGAGCGTCTCTGGCGCGACGCCCAGCACCGCTTAATGGCGCAGGGCGTAAAAAAGGAAGACCTCACGGCGAAAGAAGAGGAATACAAAAAGGAATTAAAAAAGGCCGCGGAGCGGGACATCGCCGTATATTTTATTTTTGACAAGATCGCCGAGTTAGAGAATATCAAGCCAGAAAAGCCGGAGGGGATGTTCCGCAAGGTTTTGGAATTCTTAATGCGCGAGGCAAAATGGGAAGGGGGAGAGACTAATGGACAGTAAATTACAAACTTTAGTTCCGATAGTGGTGGAGCAGCGCGGGCAAATAGAGCGGGCGTATGATATCTATTCGCGTCTGTTAAAAGACCGGATTATTTTTATTGGCACGCCCATTGACGATATGGTTGCCAACTTGGTTATCGCCCAGTTGCTATTTTTACAGATGGAGGATGAGAAAAAGGATATCAATCTTTATATCAACACCCCCGGCGGCTCGGTTACCGCGGGCTTGGCGGTTTATGACACGATGCAGTTTGTTAAACCCGATGTGTGCACCTACGGCGTCGGGCAAGCCACCAGTATGGGCGCGCTTTTACTTTGCGCCGGCACTAAGGGCAAACGTTTTGGTCTGCCCCATTCGCGGATTATGATTCATCAACCGTGGGGCGGGGTGCAGGGCGCGGCCGCGGATATTTCTATTCAAGCCAAGGAAATCCTGCGTCTGCGCGATAAGATAAATGAATTGCTGGCCAGCCACACCGGTCAGCCTTTGGAGAAAATCCAGAAGGATACGGATCGCGACTTCTTTATGTCCGCGGCCGAAGCCAAGGATTATGGCTTGATTGATGAAGTGGTGATTGGGAAGAAGAAATAGCAAAGGAGAAATTTTCATGAAGAAAAATATATTATTGACCCCCGGTCCAACCCCGCTGCCGCCGGAGGTCTGCGAGGCCTTAAGCCGGCCGATAATTCATCATCGCACCCCGCAGTTTCAGAAGGTCTTGGCCGAGGCTGCGGAAAACCTGAAATATATTTTTCAGACCAAGAACGATGTCTTTATCCTCGCCTCTTCGGGAACCGGCGCGATGGAGGCGGCGGTCTGCAATTTACTCTCGGCCGGCGATACCGCGATTAGCATTGAGGCGGGAAAATTTGGCGAGCGCTGGACGGAGTTATTAAAGACTTACGGCGTAAACCCCATAGTTTTCAAAGCCGAGTGGGGAAAGACCGTCGGCCCCAAAGAAGTTGCCAAGGCCTTAAAAGAAAATCCCGGCGCCAAGGCCGTGTTTGCGACTTTGTGCGAAACCTCGACGGGAGTTACCGCGGATATTAAGGAAATTGCGGCAGTGGCAAAAGATTCACCGGCCGTGTTGGTTGTGGATGCGATAAGCGGGCTGGGGGTTTTGGATCTAAAGACCGACGACTGGGGCGTGGATGTGGTGGTTTCCGGCTCGCAAAAGGGCCTGATGCTTCCTCCGGGGCTGGGTTTAATCAGCGCGAGCGCCAAGGCCTGGAAGGCAATTGAGCGGTCGCGCATACCGAAATATTATTTTAGTCTCAAGGCCGCCAAAAAGGCCCTGGATAAAACCGATACCCCTTTTACGCCGGCGATTGGTTTGGTTATTGCGATGAATGAAAGCCTGAAAATGATTAAGCAGGAGGGGTTGGAAAATATTTTCGCTTATTATCATAAGCTGGCTGAGGCAGTGAGAAAGGCCGCGCTGGCCTTGGGGTTAGAGCTGTTTGCCAGCGCGGACTGCGCCTCGGACGCCATTACCGCCATAAAGGTGCCGGCAGGCATTGACGGAGAAAAAATGGTCAAGACTATGCGCGACACCTACGGGATTACCATTGCGGGAGGTCAATCGGAGATGAAAGGCAAAATTTTCCGCATTGCCTCAATGGGTTACATCAATGAGTTCGATATCTTAACCGGAATCGCCTGTCTGGAAAAAGTTTTAAAACAGATGGGTCATAAGTTTGAGATAGGCGCGGGAGTGGCCGCCGCGCAGAAAGTATTTAATAGTTGATTTTTAACGCGAATTTTCGCGAATCCCTGCCTGCCTTCGGCAGGCGAGCAAATTAACGCAGATATGAAAACCAACGAACAAGTCTTGGATTTATCGGTTGATTTGGAGAAAGAGCAATACGACTGGAAGAAGGATGTTATCGTTAATAAGTCGAAGCTCTTGGAGAAGGTGGAAGAAGCCGAGAACTTAAGGGATATTCCGCAGCTCAAGAACCGCATTTTTTCCATCAAGTCCGTCATTAGCTATCCCAAAAGCGATACCGAAGGCTTATTAAACATCGAGCAAAACGGCGACACGATTGTCCTTAAAAAGGGCGCACTCGTAGAGGAATTGAGACAGATAGAAGAAGCACATACCATTGAGAGGGCCCGATATTATCTCGACCGCCTTAAAAAAGGTATAAGTGAAATAAAAACCAGCAAGATTAACGATATAAATTTGAACCGCTGGAAGGAATATCAGGAAATTATCACCGATAGTTTATGGCTTTTGGAAAAAAGAGACACCTCGGGCGCGCATATCGGCTGGTATTGGGGGAATTTTGTTCCCCAGATACCCCACCAATTAATGCTGCGTTATACTAAGAAAGACGACTGGGTTATCGATCCTTTTGTTGGCAGCGGGACGACTTTAATTGAATGCCGCCGCTTGGGCAGAAACGGTATCGGTATTGATTTAAACCCCATAGTTGTAAGAGAAGCCAAGAATCTAATTAAGAAAGAGGATAATACCCATAATGTTGTCAACGAAGTTGTCGCCGCAGACAGCAGAAAGATAAACCTGAGAGAGACGCTGGATAAGCTTGGCGTAAAACAGGTTCAGCTTCTTATTATGCACCCTCCGTATCACGATATCATTAGATTCAGCAGGAGTAAGGATGACTTATCCAATGCTTCAACTACGGAAGAATTCGTCAAAATGTTCGGGGAGGTCTTGGACAATACAGCGCCGTATCTGGAAAAGGGAAGATATCTCGGCATTGTAATCGGCGATAAATATTACAAAGGTACTTGGATACCTTTGGGGTTTTATGTAATGAACGAGGTCCTAAAGAGAGACTTTACCCTGAAAAGCATAATTGTGAAGAACTTTGAACAGACAAGAGGCAAGCGGAATCAGCAGGAATTATGGCGATATAGGGCATTAGTGGGTGGGTTCTATATCTTTAAGCACGAGTATATTTTGTTGTTTAAAAAGAGTAAGTAATGACTACGCATGTTTTTATAGTAGATTCGACTACATTCAAGGTACACTTAGAAAATCTTTTTGCTGGCACTGGTGCCAAAGATATGGTTGTTGATTTTAACGATAGTGCTAATTCCAAACTGGGCCCTACGACAGAACAGATGTTGGTGGATATGATTGCCGATGTAAGTCGAATAAGAGAAGGCGAGCAATTAATCTTTTATTTGCAGCAGAATTTCCAAGATGGAATAAGAGAAGGTAAATTTTATGGGGTATTTAAGATAAAGAAAGCCGGAGAACTGCTTGCCTTTTATGACCCCAATGACAGTAAGCAATATCTTATGGACGAATTAGATAAGTCCCTTACCTTTAGAGTTTTAATTGAACCATATCAAGTATATCCTATTGGCGTCACCGAATGGGAAGCGCTCGACGATATCAAGAATATAATTTCGCCGCACCAGATGCTTTGGAGCTTGATTTATCGAAAGCTAAAGGGCAATAGGGGATGTACCGCGATAACAACTTATGAGTCCCAGCGACTTTGTAATCTTATAAGAGCTAAGAATAATCGAATCGCTTTAGAGGTGAATAATAGACAACTGACTTTTAACAAGAAGTCTGAGCAGATAGAGTTGCTCAATCGTAAAAGTCCGGAATATGCAGGACGAAGAGTAGATTTAAACATTTTTCCGCGCCTGATAGAGAAGTACAAAGAGAATAAACAATTCGAGCACCATCTGGAGGCGTTAATATCCAAGAATCTGGGTTTCGGGACGAATCCGTCTTTGGATAAATATCTATTAGAAAATAAGGAATTGGTTTGGTTAGGGAATCAGGTAGCTTGTGGTGTAGGTATGCAAAGAATAGATATTCTATTTTCTCTCAAAGAGGGGGAGCAATATTTTCATTGTCCGGTAGAATTAAAGTCAACATTCGCCAGTGAAGATAATATTCGACAGCTAAGAAGATATATGGATTGGATGAACCAATATTTTATCCCTAATTTGCCGGGTGATTTATGTCCTATTTTGATTACGAGAAAAATTCCAAGCCAGCAAATCGGGAGGAAGGGGGAGTTCAAATTTGTGTCTAAAGGTAGGTCAGAATATTTTAAGAATCTTATCGCTTGTTTTGATCAGTTTAACGCAGAATACCGTTGTAGAATAAAGTTTCTAGAATATGCTATTGATAGCCGTGATAATTTAACTTTTGAAGAAACGGATTATTAACTCGTAATCCGGGCTCGCTGGGGAACTGGAGCGCTGGGGCGCGCGTGGCTAATCGC
>JBMONJ010000174.1:0-4559 GCA_049324655.1 Candidatus Omnitrophota bacterium
AATTTACAGCCGCGCGCTTGGACTTGTAGCGGTTGCCTTTAAGCTCGGCTAAATCACGGGTGAGATAAACATAATCTTCGTCCTTAAGCTTAAATACCGTCTTTGGTCCAAGCGCGCGGAAATCCTTAATCTCTTCCGCTTCAAGATTTTCAATACGGGTTATACCACTGCCGCGGTTTTGCGCCTCCATAATCGCAAAACATTCCTTAACCGTGCTGGCGCAAAACCGCTTGCCCAACGGCGGCAGCAACATAAAACAACCGAGTTTGTCTTCGGCAAAAATACACAAATTACCGCCGACAATCTCCCAAGACAAACGGTAAAACGGCCGCCAGATAAACACATTCACAAATGAGGCGGCCGCCAACTGCCGGCTCTTCATCCTTAAATATTTTGCCAAGAGCTTTTGGTCCGCTAATGTCAGGGGAGGCATCTATTGGAAAATAAGGGAAGAATTTCTTTCTGAAACTCACTATAGTCTTGGGCGAGGTGGGGATTTTCTTTAAGAAAAATCCGAATGTCTTTTCTGCGGAAGAATTTTTTCAGGTAACTGACATACCGCTGGAATTTTTTGGCCCGCAGATTCTCGACGATAAATGGACAAGCCAGATGCGCAGCCAAAAAAAGTTTTCCCTTTTGCTTATGCAGTAGAAAGGGATAAATGCGGCAATCAAAAGGCCGCAGCCCATATACACGGCAGCGGTTTTCTTTGGGAATGAAAAATTCGCAGCAAAAGCCCTGCTTAAATTTTCTTATTCCTATGGTTTGACGGTTAAGGGCTGCCGCCTCTTTTCTGGACGTATGCGGCAGCCAAACTCCTTTAGGTTCGGAAAATCTGCAGCAGACCTCGCATTCCAAACAAACCTTGGAAGGCACAAACTGTCTTATGCGAAACACTACTCTCCTAAAAACTGCAAGACAACCTTACGCTGGCGGGGCCGATTATCCAACTCGATAAAAACTATCTGCTGCCAAGTGCCTAATTTCATTTCTCCGCCGGAGAAGGGCACGCTTAAGGTCGTCCCAATCAGGGAAGAGCGCAGGTGGGAATGGGCATTGCCGTTATCGAGCATACTGTCGTGTTCGTAGCCCTTGTGGCGCGGGATAAGCCTTTCCAAAGTTGCCTTAAGGTCGGAAAGTAAACCCGCCTCATCTTCGCAGGTAGTAACCGCGCAGGTGGAACCCATTGCCGAAAGGCAAAGGATGCCGTCTTTCAACTTGGTCTTTTTCAATATCGGCTCTATTTTGTCGCTTAAATTGATAACCTCAATTTCGCCCTTGGTGGAAAAGTTCAAACTTTCCGCGATGATCTTCATATCAATGCTCCTCAAAGATGTTTTTCCAATAACTCCGGATGCAATTCTGACAGCTTAAGCAAAACCCCCACTAACTCCGGGTCGAATTGGCTGCCGCTTTTTCTCTTCATTTCCGCAAAGGCCTCTTCCAAGGTCAGGGCCTTGCGGTAAGGCCGGTCGGAGATCATCGCGTCCAGCGAGTCGGCAACCGCGATTATCCGCGCGCCCAATTCAATTTCGTGTGCGCGGATATGGTCAGGATAGCCGCCTCCGTCATACCACTCGTGATGATGCCTCACCAGACCGGCGGGTTTTTTCAAAAAAGGCACCACATTGAGAATTTCCTCGCCCTTGGCCGAATGTTTCTGTATCTCCTGAAATTCCTCGTCGGTGAGCTTGCCGGGCTTACTTAAGATACCGTCGCGGATGGCGATTTTTCCAATGTCATGCAGGAGACTGGCAGTCTTCAAGTTCTCGATCTCCTCCTGATTCAGCTTCATCTCTTCGGCAATGGCCAGCGAAAACTTGGCGACATGCTCGGAATGACGGTAGGTATAGGGGTCCTTGGCGTCAATGGTCGAGGCCAAAGCGGTAATCGTCTCAAGGTAACTCCTCTGCAGCTCGTCATAAAGCGTAGCGCTGTTTATGGCAATGGCTGCCTCGGCAGCAATGCCTTTAAGGAAACGGATGTCCTCGCTGGTAAACGGCTCTTCGGTTTTTTTGGAGCTGACATTCAACACTGCCAGCACCTTGCCGGAAATAGCCACGGGAACGCTTAAGAGGGCGCGGCCGTAATATTTTTCCTGATTCACATTGCGGAAACGCAGGTCCTGATTAAGGTCATTGACCAAAATGTGTTCGTTGGTGACCAACACCCGGCCGGAAATGCTGGCACCCTTTTTTATGCTGACATTGCGGAAGACCTCAGGTCTCAAACCCACGGCATACCTCATTTTTAGTTCGCCATCATTGCCTTCCATCAAAATGCCGCAGATACTGACACTTAAAACCCGGCTGGTATTCTCTACGACGCTTTTCAGGATGTCCTCGATCTTCAGGCTGGAAGAAAATTCCTGTCCTATTTTTAACAAAAGCGAAAGCTCTTCTTCGTAGAATATCTTTTCCTCCAATATCGCCGAGGAATGTCCGGCGGGCTTGGCCGGCGGCGGGGCCAGCTCAATAGTTACCTCGTTTTTAATCAGGGGTTTCTTGCCGGGTTCTTTGGGTGAAGGGGCGGGTGCGGACTCGGGCAGAGCAGACTTTTTCCTGCCGGCGAAAAATATCCAGCCCAAAAACAATCCCAAGACTATCGCCGAAGCAAGGGTCAGGATTGGGGTTAAATTGTCTTCCATTATTTTACCGGGCTGCCCACTGCCACCTCGCGGTCAGGGATGAGCACGGAGATACCTTTCTCGTCGGAGGCGGCCAAAAGCATAGCCTCGCTTTTTTCACCGCGGATAACTGCCGGCTCCAGATTATTGATGACCACGATTTTCCTGTTCAAGAGGTCTTCGGGCTTATAAAACAATTTTATGCCGGCGACAATTTGCTTTTCCTGCCCGCCAACATCAATAGTCAGACAATAGAGCTTGTCTGCGCCGGCGAGCTCGCGCACTGCCTTTACCTGCGCAATCTTTATTTCCAATTGTTTGAATTGGTCGAAGGGAATCATGATGGGGTATTATAACATAAGGATAGGTCGTTTTAAAGTTCGCTTCTTCTCTTCTAACCTCTTGTCTTTCGCCCTCTCTTCAAGAATACTTTTGGTTAATCTCCCTTTGATTTTTAAACTGTCTTCCCACTTGGTAAGTGAATTCCAGTTATGGCCCGGAGAATAATTTAAGTTTCTTTCTCTATTAGGCATTGTTCTTCCTCATATCACCCTAATGCCTTGATGTTTAAGACATAGTTTCCTTGGTCATTGACGGCAATAAGGCGTTTCCCCTCTAGCTCTTTTAGGTCCCTTCTTGCCGTTCTCTCGCTAACCCCTCGATAAATAACTCTAAATTTATCTTTCTCAAACAAATCTTTTAATGAGAAGGCTTCCGCAAATTCTAGAAGTAATGTTAAGAAATCAAATTGTCTTTGTGTAATCTCTTTCTTTTTCCTTAGGTAACTATAATAATCTCGCAAAGTAAATGTTCTAATAAATGAAAATATTGTTGCTCTGATCTCTTCTAGAGACGCGATTACTCCTTTCAGAAAAAATTCTAAGAAAGGAGTTATATCATAGGTATCATTTCGTTCCGATAACGAAAAGGCCCCGAAATAATCATCAATGTTTCTATAATAGAAATTTGATAGCATGTGTGGCACAAATTTAATCCCAGAGCATGTTAATAACATTGCCTCAATGGCCCTGGCAGTTCTACCGTTACCATCTCCAAAAGGATGAATTAACGCTAAATAGTAATGGGCAAGCGCTGCTCTTATTGCTGCATCTTCATTCATGATTTCTGGCGAATTTATCCAATCCGTAAATGCGGACATTAAAGTTTTAATATCTTCTATTATTTTGGGTGGCGTATAAACTCCACCGTGTTCTGTATTGCCAACCTGAACAGAATGATTTCTGTAATGCCCTGGATAGTTATCGTTATTGCTAGATCCGTCAGTAATGATTTTATGGAATTCTCTTATTGTTTCTTCTGTCAGCTTACAAGGTGAAGATAAGGGCTTTGTTTTTTTTATCTCATTATAAATATTTTTCAGATTTATTATCTGTTTTTCCGCTTCGTTTTTCTTGGCACTTTTTGCTTCTTGAGAAAGAACCTCATTTACTCGCTCTTGTGAAAGAGGATTACCCTCAATAGCGGCTGTACCGAAAATAGATTTTCTTATAAGTTCCTCTTCTAACCTGGATGCTAAATCTGGTAAGATGGGGATCTCGGCTACTGTAGTAAATAGGATTTTAGCCTTTATAAGCCGATCGTTCAGTTTGTTTTTGTCATAATTTAAACTGAACGCAAAATGCCCAGATTTATAAGTTATGACTTTTTTTACTATATTATTGTCACTCATTTTGTCATACCTAACTTCTTTATCTACAATATGAAGTGTAAATCATTACATAGTTTTTGTCAAGTATTCTGTCAATATTATTTGAGTGGAAGATATTGTGATTTTGCGTCAACGCATCTTGGGGCGAAGATGCTCTCCCATCTTCCGGGGAGGTTCTTTATTGGGCTTAAGGCGGAGAGCGGACGAGCCCGTCTTACCACAGATTGAAGCGAGGACGCTGGGGTTGGCGTCCGCCGCCCAGCC
>JBMONJ010000175.1:0-4558 GCA_049324655.1 Candidatus Omnitrophota bacterium
GTCAAACTATGCCACTGGCTTACGCAAAAGTCAGCGATGTTCTGAATACCGATAATATGGCAGATATAGGAAAACAGAAGGGCAAAGGCAATACTGCCCGCGGTCGTATACAGAAAATACTTTATGTCGCGGAACAAATCGCTAATGCTCCCCAATTTTAATACCTTGCTAAAAATGGCATAGGCTACTGGTACGACAATTAGGGTGGAGATGCAAAGCGGGTAAATGACAAGAGTGTCCTTTATCAACCACTCGGCATCATTTGGCAATACACCCCAGACAAGTATGCCGTAGGCTACCGCAATAACACCTGCGCCTCTCCAAGTATTGAATTTTTTCTGCTGGATAACAAAGGCGGTCAGCCCAAATACCGCTATCTTGATTACCGTGAGCCAATACCCAAGGTTATTGAAGAGCCAAACCGCGCCTTTCAACACGGCCTTGGGGATTGCCTGAACCGCTATCCATAATCCATTAAGTAATACCTTGGGGAATTCTAACCACGCTTCCGGATTAAGCTGACCCGCTTTAATCTGCTGCACTGCGAAATAAATTACCATTACGGAAAGTCCAAGCGTAACTATAAAGGCGCCGATACGCTTAAGCCACAGTTTAATCCCTGACCAGAAAATCTCGGCAACTGACTTGCCGGCTTTTTCCAGCGACGCTTTGATTCCCGCCGTGTACTTTGCCCATACATACCACCCTGCCACCGTAGCGACTATCCACCAGAAAACCGTCAAGCTTGGCGGCAGCCAGAGCAAATATAAAGACTGGTTGACCGACCTATCCAAAACAAATCTGCCATGTAAATAGATAGCTGCGCCAACGGCCGTTAAGATGCCTCCCAGTATCACGATGATTTTCTTCGCGGTCTTTACCTGCTTCATCCCCACCTTGCGGTAACCGCCGCCCACCGCGGGTTCACTGCTGGCCAAATTGGCCTCATCAAAGCCTACTCTCGCCTTTTTAACCGCTGAGAAATTATCGTCGAGATAATGGTAATTTTGCCAGATGCGGGGCAGATATTGTCCGCAGAGATTAATCAGGGCCAGCGCCATCAGCGGCCAGTAATTCAACGGGTGGTCAAAGGCGTTTTGTCTCAAGGCGGTAATCAATAAAACTAAGCCGGTAAGCCCAGCCGCGGCCAAGGCGACGACCATCATAGACGTGGTTGCCTCGGCGCGGTAGCGGGTCTGCCGATGCTTATGCCTTATCTGACTATACCCGCCGCCAATCCCTTGCGTATCTGCACTGCCCCATTTCTTCACGCTGGGGCCACCGAAGCAAAATAGCTGGGGCCAAACTCGGTGTAGTCCAACAAACAACACGGCATGCGCAAGAAGAGACTCTTTAATCTTAGTATCTTCCTCGCTGCCAATTGCCAGCTGCCGGCCATATATCGTCATCCCGATAATTAAAGCCACCAAAGCGTAAACAGCATCGTAACTGGTAAACCACACGGCAGCCACTGGCATAACCACCCACACCAACATCCAACCCGTCATCCAGCGAAAGGCCGCCCAGTCTATTTTGCGAACCTCAAGGTCCTCGCGGATTACCTTCAGATGCTTATCGCGCCTATCCAGATGCTTCTTCTCTCCGGCCTTCTGCACCCTACCAAGTCTAACCAGCAGCCAAACGATCCCCGACAGCACTGCGACTATAGACAAGACTATCGCTATGCCTTTTATCCCGATGGATTTTATAACCACGCCCTTGCCCACCCCATAACCAACCGCCGCTCCAGGAGGAAATATTCCCAGCGAGCCAATGATTAACACCGCAACCAATGTAACCACCGCTGCCGCTACTACCCAAAATATCGCGTTAATGCCCCGGCTTACACCGTGGGTTATCTTGCGATCAATCTGGGCTCTGGCAAGGTCTGATTGGTCTCCTGCCTTCTCTTCTCTATGCCAATCTTCCCGCATGCCAAGGCCCTTGAATTTTTGTATATCACCATGGATTTCGTGCTCGACCGGAGCCATCTGCAATATCTTCAACTGGCTGAGAAACCGCGGCGGGCCGATCCAAGCGATGTAAAGCAGAAGCAAGGCTGTGGCGAGCACCAAGACCGTGAACACCACCGGCAGGGAAAATTCCACGCCCCTTATAATCAAGTCTCTGGCAGAATAACCGCCGTATGCCAAGGCCCCGACTCCCAGCGCGCCCAAGATGCGACGGGCAGTGACCTTGGAGAGCAGCGGCGTGCGCGGCCGCACCGGCTCTGCCTGTTTTGCTGCCGCGATTGCCAAGAACAACCGATTTATAAAATCCGCGGAGGCGGGCATCGCGCGAGAAAATCCCTTCTTTACTGCCGCGGTAACCTTAGACAATTTTGCCGGCCTTGAGGGTTTTCTCTGCGTGCGCGTCACAAAATAATAATTTACCATTTCCCGCACCGCTTCATACACGCGGGTCAACCATTTGCTTATTAACTCAGGAAGCCGGTCTAACAATAAGTCACCAATGGTCGAAACAAAGCCCCAACTGATTCTCTGGCTTTTCCGTAACTCCACCTGCATCTGCATAAGCCGGGCCTCTAAATCCCTAATTGCTTTATGTTGACACGCGGACATGGCATCGCGCTCTTCCCGTAATGCCTGAAGCCGCGCGAGGCTGTCGCAGCGCAAATCCTCCAATGACTTTTTCAACTCACTATCAGCGCAACGCAATATCCCAATAATCCCTTGAGCCAAGTCAGGAGAAATTCTTACCGGGTGTTCCAAATATTGACTAAGAGTATACTCGGCAATTTCAACTTGGACATATCTAACTCCATTAAGTCCTAAACTTTTTCTTAAGGAAATAATCTCTTCTTTTATCTTCGTCAGCGTAGCTAACACTTCGGTAACGGCTTGGGATTTGTCAGCAAAGACCTGATCCCAGATTACTGAGTCGATTCTATTCCCGAAACATTGGCGCAAGGACTCTATCGGGATTATTTCTTTGTCGAGGCCGTCCAACTTGGCAAATAAGGCGTCGATGCCCGCGTTGCGCTGCCGTTGTTCCTGCTCCATTTCCACTCTCGCATTGTCAATCTTCGTCTCTAAGTTGGTGATGTCCGCTTCGGTAACCTTTTCGTTCGAAACGAGGGACGAGGAGGCGCTGCTGCTGCGCAGACCGGATATATAATGCCAAGCGTTCTTGAGCCAAAGGAGAGAATCCACGGCAGGGATGGGGGCTACAGGAGAGACGAGGGCCGCCGGCCTGACCGTTGGCTTCGCCGTTTGGCCGGCGGCCTGTGCTTTATCCCCTGTGAGCGCGCTGAGCCAGCCCTCAACCTGCTGCGCCAAATAAGTCAACCCCAAGATAACTGTTATAAACACAGTTAAACCAACCACCCAGTTACGCCAGATTATCTTTGGCTTGAGCTTAGCTTCTAATTGCTGATGAGTCTTAACTGCTTCTTCTAAATTCAACTCACAAAACTTAAGCAAGCCAGCGTGCTCTTGCCGCAGGACATCCAGCGCATTTTTAACGAAACCAACCATTAAATCAACAAATCTCTTCTCCAGCGCTGTCGCGGCTTTCTGCGCAGCCCTGGCTATCTCTAATGTCTCGCTAAACCTTACTTCCTCTCCTGCTTTGCGCGCCTTCAGATATTTATCCAACAGTTTTTCGGCGGTTTGTACAATCCCCACCTCAGATTCACTTAAAGGAGACAAAGAATTAGCTGTATTATGCATCTCCCGTAAAATCTCTTGGGCATTATCTACATTAAGGCCATGCCCCCCGCGTATTTCCTCCAACAATTTTGCGAATTTCCCTTGCGGTCCAAACCTTTGCTTCATAGACTGTATCGTCTGTATCAACTTTTGCTCTCTGCTTTCCAAATTTGGAAGTTTCTGCGGTTTTAAGAAATAGATTTCCCGTATCCACTTTACCGCTGCTATCGCGGTTTTTCTTCTCGCGCCCTTCGTGTCCGAGTATCCGTGCTCAAGCAATTCCTTAACTATTCGCTCCAGCTTTTCTCCGGCAACCTTCATTTCCCACAACAGAATCTCTACCATTGCTTCATCAAACCGACGGTAGTCTTGCTCTAATGAAAAAATCTTCCTGCCAAGATGCGATCCTGCCCCGATATTCGAACTTAACATGCTTTGCAAATCACCTGCGAGATTGCTTAGCTCGGTTTTCTTTGCTTCTAATTCATCCATCTCATTGTCTTTCCTGAAGGTCTTGATTTCTCTATTCATGGTGTAACCGAACGCTGCCGCAGAAATAATCAGCAAGGTCAACATAGTAAACCAGTCGCCCCAAAGCAAAAATGCCGACACCCAGAGAGAAAAATATGTCCACGGCCAGCCAAGCGCCGTTTTCCGCCATTCCTTGTTGCTTAAGTTGGCCTTGGCCGCCGACAAGAACTTTGCTGTCTTGACGCGGATAAAGCTGAATACCTGAATTTTGCCCGCCGGCGAGGAGGCCTTTTCAGTTCCCCCGTTCCCCAGTTCTCCAGTTACCCCGTTACTGGCGACTGGGTCGCTGGGGCTCTGGGGCACTATAATGGCGGGCGAGGAGGCGGAAGGTTCAAATCTTGCCGGTCCTTCTGTTT
>JBMONJ010000176.1:0-4529 GCA_049324655.1 Candidatus Omnitrophota bacterium
AGTGCGCAAAATCGCGCCTAAGTTGCCGGGCTTTTCAACCGAGTCGAGGATTAAATACAGGGCGGATTTGCCTTCAGGCAAATCCGCCAGCTCTTTCTTCTGTTGGCGGGCCACCGCTACAATACCGTCGGGATTGTCGCCGTAGGCAATTTTGGCAAAGGCCTTTTCGTTTAAGTTAAATACGGATAGGCCTTTTGCTTGGGCAGCTTTGATGATTTTCTCTTCGCCGGGCTTAAAGAATTTCCCGCAGTAATACAATTCACTGACGGGGAAATGGTTTTTAAGGGCGAAGTTAAGGGCGCGACAGCCGTCAATGAGAAATAACTTTTGGCTGTCGCGCCCCTTTTTCTCCCTTAACTTTGCCACGGCTTTTATCCGCGGATTCTGCGCGCTGGTGATGATTTTGGCTTCGCTCATCTCTTAAGAAAGCATTTTGAAATAGGGTGAGGATGAGTTGTGTGTAGTGAGTCGAGTAGTAAGGGTGGGGGTGTGGTTTATATTTTACCCCGACTCAAAACTCACAACCCACCCACACCCTCACGGTCCTATATTATGCTAGGATTACTTTTATTGAGTTGCGAGCTCTCAATGAATTTGATGATATCATTCATCATCTTAACCGCCTCAACCGGAAACTTGCCTGCCGCAGTCTCAGCTGAGAGCATCACAAAGTCCGTGCCGTCTAAAATCGCATTAGCCACATCCGAGACCTCGGCGCGCGTGGGCCGCGGGCTGTTCACCATACTTTCCAGCATTTGGGTCGCGGTTATAACCGGTTTGTTTTTCGCATTGCATTTCTTAATTATTTCCTTTTGTTTAATGGGAACTTCGTAAAGCGGCAAGGAAACCCCCATATCTCCGCGGGCAATCATAATACCGTCGCAGTTATCCATTATCCCGCTGACATTCTTTATGCCCGCGCGGTCCTCTATCTTGGCAATGACTTGACATTGCGGCAGCCGGGGCTTTAGGATATCCGCAACTTCGCGGATATCTTTAATATTTCTCACAAAGGATTGGGCGACATAATCGGCCTTTTCCTTAACGGCAAACTTAAGGTCTTCGCGGTCTTTTTCCGAGAGGCCGGAAAAATGCAGGCGGGCTGCTGGGATGTTGATACCCTTAAACTCCCCCAGCAGCCCGCCCGTCATTACTTCCGTCTTTATCGTCGTTCCCTTAACCGATAAAACCTTTAGCGCGATATTTCCGTCATCAATAAATATCTCCTGCCCTTTTCTTATATCGCTTATCGGCCCTTCATAATCAAATCCCGCAACATTGCCGCTGCCAATCACATCCTCCTGCCGCAGAAAAAATATCTGCCGGCGTTTAAGCTCAAGGAGTTTGCGGCCCTTAAGTCTTCCGACTCGGATACGATGCCCCTCCAAATCCAACAGGATTTTTATGGCCCTACGGTAAGCGCGGTTGAAACCTCGGATAACCTCAATTCTCCTACGCTGTTCCGCAATGGTCCCGTGAGAAAGATTCAGCCGTGCCACATCCATTCCCGCTTCAGCCATTTTGCGGATGACCGCAGCGCTCTCACTCGCCGGCCCCAGTGTACAAATAATTTTAGTCCTAGCCACTACGTCCTCACGTCCCTCGGCAAATCCTTATCTCTTGTATCTCCCCATCACCTGCGCCTCGGCGAGGATGTGGCCTTGTATTGCCACTTCCAAATTTTCGCGCGCCACGCCCGCGGGCAATTCCAATAAAATATCCAAGGCGTATAATTTAAAAAAGTAACGGTGGAATTTTCCCGGCGGCGGACAAGGGCCGTGATAACCCACCCCTCCAAAATCAGTCTGGCCTTGACGAATCCCGTCGGCAAATTCCTTCCTGGTAATCCCAAATCCTTCCTCCAGCCCGTTTTTATCCGCGGGGATATTAAAAAGCGTCCAGTGCGTCCAAGTGCCGGCTGGCGCGTCCGGGTCATCGCAGATAAGCGCAAAACTTTTCGTGCCCACGGGCGCCGCGTCCCATTCCAACTGCGGAGAAATATCCTCTCCCTGACAAGTGTATTTCTTGGGTATTACTTCATTCTCGGCAAATGCCGGGCTCTTAATTTCCATAGCCATAAGCCCACCTCCCTGCAGGCAGAAAAAGACGCCCGCAAAGAAAAACCCTCCTTTTAAAAAAAGCAGGAAGGTTTTTCTATTGAACACTCGTTCCAAAGTATTTAAGCTGAAGGACCTTCAACCTCTCCCGGAAGCCTTCTTACGGGGATAAGATGCAACATCGTCTCGATGCCGTTGAGGATAGTCAGGATGTCGCAGGGTTTTACGATGTAGTAGTCAGCCTCGAGGCTGTAGCCTTTCTTCATATCCTCTAACTCGCCCAGCGCGGAGACGATAATGACCGGCTGCCATTTATTGGGAAGGGGCTTCTCCCGTAGCCTTTTTAAAACTTCAAAGCCGTCTAACTTGGGCATGCGCACATCGAGGAGAATTACATCCGGCGCCTCTTTATAAATTTTATCCAGCGCCTCCTGACCGTCTTTGGCCGAGACTACCTCGTAACCGGCATCGGCGATTTTCTTACAAAGCACCTCAAGGATATCTTTTTCGTCGTCCGCAACCAGTATCTTCGCCACGGTTAACTCCTGTCACATCGCTGCGTTAATCAACAACATTCCGATGACCAAGCTGACGATGCCAAAAACCCGGTAAATCCCATCGGAGAGGTTAAACCATTTGTGTTTCTTGATCTGTTCAACGGGCACCACCAAAACATACACCCCTTTGGCAATGATCAAAAGCCCCAAAAGAAAAATCCCCAAAGCCATATAGCTAAAATTTGCCGAGATGCACAAAAGAAGTCCGACGATAATGGGAATCCAAGCCAGATTCTTCGCTTGCTTTCCCGAAAGCATCTTCTGGGCAAAATGCACCATTTTGCGGGGAAACAGGATCAGGGCCGCACCCTTTACCATTAACGCCACGCCAACGATGATGATAATTATACCCATTTATGCCTCCTTTCAATGAGCGCATAACTTACGAGCGCTTCGTTCCGTAAGTCTCGTCCTCATTTGATATTCTACTCCTAATTATACGCTTCTGTCGAGTAAGGAATTATATTTTTCCCGCCTTTATATAATCTGCGATTATCCGGCCGTGGTCAAAGGCAAAATGGAATTTATCCAGCTTTTCAGGCGTGTCGAGGTCGCTTAAGGCGACGACTTTTAAATCCTTGGCATCGTCACCGGCTTTTGGCGCGCATTTAGACTTGGCGATAAACACCGTGCTAATGGTGTGAAAACGCGGGTCGCGGTCCGGCGCAGAATAAGTATGGAACTGCCTAAGGTCTGTCAATTCCAAATTGGTTTCTTCTTTGGCCTCGCGAGTTACTGCGTCTTCCAAGCTTTCGCCATAATCCACAAATCCGCCGGGCAAGGCAAAACCAAAAGGCGGGTTGCTTCTTTCGATGACGACAATACCGGTCTCTTTACCGACGGGGATTTCGATGATGGCGTCTACGGTGGTAAACGGACCGTTAGAAAGCTTGTGCTGGATATATTCCAAATAGCCGATAACATATTTCTGAAAGACCTTGAAGGCCTCTTTGTCAAAAAGGCAGAAGATGATTTCTTTTAAGGAAGCTTCGTTTTCCCGCAAATATTTAAAAACTTCCTGTGCCATTATTTTGGCTGCGGCGGATAAGGGGAAACCTCCCACGCCGCAGCCCAAAGCCGGAAAAGCTATGGAACCAATCTTTAACTCTCCGGCAACCTTTAATGCGCTGGCGCAGGACTGGCGAATCTTTACTTCGTCGGTCTTGAAATCAAGGCCCATTGTTGCCGCGTGAATCACATACTTGGCTTTTAATTTTCCCGCTCCGGTAGCGACAGCCTCGCCGATGCTTATCGGGCCCTTTTTAACTGCCGCTTCCTCAATTTCTTTCCCGCCCTTTTTGCGAATCGCGCCAGCCACACCTCCGCCCATTTCCAATCTGTTGTTGGCGGCATTGACAATCGCGTCAACCGCCAGCTCGGTAATATCGGCTTGGATGATTTTGAGTTCACTATCACGGATTTTCATTTTAGTTCTCCAAAACTACTTTTAAGGATTTTCCCGCCTTGGAAACCAAATCAAATCCCTCTTGAATTTGCGAAAGAGGCAAACGGTGGGTGAGCATTGAGTTGACAGCTATTTTTTTATTTTTAATGAGCTTTAAGGCTTCGGACAAATCTGCTGGCGCAGCGCCGTAAGAAGAAGTAATAGTAATCTCGTTGCGCCAGAAATTCTCGCTGGGAATGGAAATATTTTCCTGCGGAATAGCAAAGAATAAAATTATGCCTTTTCTCTCGACGGATTTAAAGGCTTGCGCAACGGCCCTTTGGGCCGTTGCGCACAGTATCACCCTATCCGCCTTTAAAGCAAATTCTTGAGAGGCGTCAATTGTTTCATCCGCGCCAAATTCCTTGGCCTTTTTTAACCGGTAGGGGTCAATATCCGTAGCAATGACTCTGCAGCCTTTTAATTTTGCCAAGGCGATATTCATCAGGCCCGAGACCCCGCTGCCTATAA